>JAIKVV010000109.1 GCA_024685385.1 Saccharofermentans sp.
GAGAAGAAGCGCGCCAAGGCGGAACTTAAGAAAGCGAAAAAAGAGATAAAAGAGACTAAGAAGGCTCCGGAGGAGATTGTTCCCGAGGAAGACATAGATCTTTTGGGGGATGAAGACAGTTGAGTGTAAGAGCATTTTTCAATTCGGTCAAAGAAGGTTTCAGGGGCATCATCAGGCACCCCCTGGTTACGGTCGCGTCCGTTACCACGATCCTGCTCATGCTCATCATCATGAGCGTATTTGTCGTATTCTCCCTGAATGCCCGCAACATGATGAATAAATTGTCCCAGCGTCCTCCCATCGAAGTCTACATGAAGCTTCAGTGCACGGAAGATCAGCTCAATACGGTCAATGAAGTCCTCGCAGGAGACGGGAGAGTCTTGAGCTTTTCCATGTCGACTCCCGAAGAGAACTATCTTTCATATAAGGAAAATCTTGGTGATTCTGCAAGCGTTTTGGACGATTTCGATTACAATAACTACCTGCCTTATACATTCAACATAAGGCTCAGGGATCCTGCCGATGCCGACGATGTTTGCAATCTGGTCGGAATGTATGACGGCGTTTACCGCGTTGCCCAGGAGAGCAGGGTCATGCAGTTCCTTACCAATGCATCCAATGTCGTAAAGATCACGACGGTAGTGGCATTCGTAGTTCTTTTCATCATATCGCTATTCATCATATCCAACATGGTAAGGATCTCGGTCTATTCCAGATCAGCTGAGATCGAGATAATGAAGTTCATCGGCGCAACCAACAATTACATCAGGTTGCCTTACATCATAGAAGGTGCAATAGTGGGACTTATCAGCGCGCTTTGCGCATGGGGCATTACTTCTGTCGTATATCAGCAGATCTATTCCAATGCCATGAGACAGATAAGCACATCGAGCTTCTATGCTCTCCTTCCCACATCCAGGATAATCTGGGCTGCACTGGCCGTGACAGTCGTCATGGGCGTGCTTATCGGCTCGGTCGGTTCAGGCATATCCGTCAGGAAGTATGTAAAGGTATAAGCGGAGGAAGACATGAAACAGACTATAGTAAAAGTAACATCACTTCTTCTGGCAGCGGCGCTTTGCTTCGGTTCGATCGCTCTGATCAAGGGCAGCGCAAGAGCTGACGAGGGATTTATAAGATTTGAAGAGGACGAAGGCGTATCCAAGTCCGATATCGAAGATGCCAAGAAGGCAAGAGACGACGCCAGGAGAAGGGCCAGGGCGGCAACAAAGAAGGTCAAGGCCTTGTCTGCCCAGGAAAACGAACTCAGCCAGGAACTCAAGAAACTGACCAAGTTAAGTGACGAGCAGAAGGCCCAGTATGAGATCATCTCAGGTCAGCTCGAGGCAGCTCTCGAGACCAAGGCAATAGCTCTTGATGCATATATCCTTGCAGAAGAGAATCTTGCCACACAGCAGAAGCTCTTTGAGGAACGTGTATCGATCATGTTCGAACATCAGAACAAATCGACTCTTGAGATCCTTTTGGAATCCGACAGTGTTGCAGGATTCTTTACCAACATGGAGATGATCTCTTTCATCGCAGATGCCGACAAGCAGGCAATAGATGCGATGCAGATCGCTCTTGACGATGCCATACTTCAGCGTGATGTCGCTCTTAAGGAAGCCAACGACATGCAGAAAATCGCTGACGAGAAGCAGGCTCAGCTGGATGAACTGGAAAGCCGCATCGGCGTTACCGGCGAAGCTCTTGAAAGTGTTACCACAGAACTTTCCGACTGGGAAAGACAGGAAGAGGATTTAAACCAGCTTGCACAAGACATGAATGACATGGTCAGGAAGCTTCAGCAGAAGTACGACAAGGAGCATCCTACGACCACAACGACCACGACGACGACAACGGCTGATACGACAAAGACCACGACATCCACACAGAGTACGACGACCACGACGACAACAGCCAAGCCGTCTTCATCTGACGACACGACTACAACTACAACGACCACCACAACAACTACTACAACGACCGCCAAGCCTACGGATCCCCCGACTCCCACTCCCAAGCCGAATAAATCTTCCGTAAAACTGGCATGGCCCGTTTCCTGCAGGATCATAACATCCCCCTACGGATACAGGACGCATCCCGTTTACGGAACTGTCAGATTCCATTCCGGCATCGATATCTCCGGTGAAGGCGCAACATACGGATCCACCATCAGCGCGGCTGCAGGCGGAACAGTAATATATGTAAGCACTCCGGTTCAGGGACAGAATACGGGCGGATCGGGTTACGGCAACTACTGCATGATCTCTCACGGCAACGGTATCGTTACTCTCTATGGTCACGCACGCAGGATCAACGTTTCCGAAGGTCAGACGGTCAAGAAGGGCCAGAAGATCGGTGAGGTAGGAAGCACCGGCACATCCACGGGAGCCCATCTCCACTTCGAGGTCCGCGTAAACGGATCCACGGTAGATCCCATGAAATATCTGCCCTGATATGGAATCTTTTTACGATGCCCTGGCTTACTATTACGATCAGATGCAGTCTGACATGGACTGCAACGAAGTCGCATCTTACGTAATAAGCCTCATCGAAAAGCATTACCCCCAAAGAAGCCTGCCCCGCCTTTCGATCCTTGACTTGGGCTGCGGCACGGGTCAGGTTGCAAAGCTCATCGCAGCCAAGGGCGCGCTCGTCACGGGGATGGATAATTCACCCGAGATGCTTACCGCGGCATCGGGAAATGAAGACGGCGGCAAAGTCATCTGGGTCCTTCAGGACATTACGGAATTTGAGCTTCCCCAAAAGCAGGATGTTTTCTTATCCTTAACCGACACTCTGGATCACATCATGGATGAGGACGTCCTAAGGCGTCTTTTCAGGAATGTTAAGGATTATCTTAATCCGGGCGGACTTTTCATTTTCGATGTAATAACAGAACATCACCTGAAAGATGTCCTGGCAGATAATGTATTCTACGAAGATTACGACGATTTCACCTTGCTCTGGGTCAATTCATACGATGAAAAGACAAAGGTCAATACCGCAGATCTTACGCTTTTCGAACTCGCTGATGACGGCCGCTACGAAAGATACGACGGTGTTTTGGAAGAGAAATACTACCCCATGGATCTTTTCAAAGCCATAGCCGAAGATGCCGGACTTACTTTCAAAGGCATGTACGGCAATTTAAGCCAGGAAGCCCCCAAGCCCGATGAAGAGAGGATATTCATGGTATTTAAGTCAGAGGAGAATGAGGATGGCAACTGATCCCTATAAAGTTCCCGGCATAGAAGATACAAGCATAGATCATATAGTCAAGGCGGAAGCCTACGACGGCAAGGTCAGGGCGATGGCCGTCAGCACGACTGCCATGTGTGCCGAAGCTCAGAAGATCCATAACACTTCCACTGCCGTAACCTGCGCTCTGGGCAGGTTCATGACCGGCTCCCTTCTCATATCTTCCGACATGAAGAATGAGACGGATACGCAGACCACCATCATCAAATCGGACGGTCCCATCGGAGGCATGACCTGTGTCTGCGATTTCGGATACAAGGTAAGGGCATTTCCCGTTAATTCCGTAATCGATACGGAATACCATCATCCCGGCAAAGTAAATGTCGGGGCGGCAGTCGGGCAGGGAATGCTGACGGTGATAAGGGACATAGGTCTTAAAGAGCCCTATGTAGGTTCCGTCGAACTGATCTCGGGTGAGATCGCCGAAGACTTTGCATATTATCTTGCCAAATCAGAACAGACCAAGAGCGTTGTTGCTTTGGGAGTTCTCTGCGAAAACGGTGAAGTCAAGCATGCGGGAGGCCTCATGGTCCAGCTGCTTCCTTCGGCTGACGATAAGACGATAGACATACTCGAACAAAGAGCCGCGGGCTTCCCTGACATTACATTCCTCATGTCAGAAGGCTTTACGCCTGCAAAGATAATAGACCTTTTCTTAGGAGACCCGGAGGTTAGATATCTTTCGGGATCCCCCGTTTCATTCTCATGCCCCTGCAGCAAGGAAAAGATGAGCCGCGGTCTCATAACCTTAGGCAAAGAAGAACTGACCCAACTGACGGATGACCCCGACGGAATATCTACGGAGTGCCAGTTCTGCGGGAGCAAATATCACTTCACCAAGGAAGACATTGAGGATTTGATCAAGTCTATATAAAAGGGTAGATGTTCTACCGATAATCTGTTATTCTACGGCTAACGGAAGGACTCCGGGCATTGTGCACGGAGAAGGATCTTTTAGGGTTACGGGGGCTTGTTATGAAAAGATTATTTACAGGAACAGTAATGGCTGTTGTATCTTGCGCGTTAGCGATCACACTGGTTTCTTTACCTTCAAAAACAGTATCCGCAGCAGGGGAAGTTGCAATAGATGAAAACAATTTCCCGGATGCAACTTTCAGAGAGTACGTTTCAAATCAATTTGACACGAATCATGATACAGTCCTTTCTGAATCTGAACTCTTGTCCGTTAAGGAAATCAATCTTTATTTCAAACCTCAAATGGGACAAAAAAGAGGTGTCCTTGAAAAACTTGATGGTATTAAATTCTTTACTAATCTTAAGACTCTGAAAATTGATAACAACAGGGTAAAAGATCTTGACCTAAGCAAAAACACCCAGTTGGAATACCTGAGTTTTGGAGGGAATTGGGTCGGCAATATCAATCTTAGCAAATTAACAAATCTTACATACTTGGATTGTTCAAATAGTGACGGTTATCTTCACTCTATAGATCTTAGTAAGAATACCTCATTAAAAACATTAATATGTGGAAACGATAATCCTTTTAAGTCGCTGGATCTGAGCTGGAATGTTGCATTGGAAAACCTGGATATTCAAGGCAGTGATTTAAAGACAATTGATCTTAGCAAAAATACAGCATTAAAGACAGTGAAGTTTACTTCAAATAACCAGATTGAGAAGTTGGATTTTTCATATAATCTGCAGCTGACAACCATAGATTGTTCAGATTGCAATCAGTTGAAGTCTGTCATTACCGGCAAGAACACTGCTCTGACCGATTTGACCTGTAAAGAATGCAAGAAGTTGGAATCTCTTGATCTTAGTAAGAATACGGCCTTGATTAATTTGGATTTGTATAATTGCAGTTCTTTGGGGAGTGTTGACCTAATCAATAATGTAAAACTTAAAAAGTTGAATATTGAAAACTGCATCATTACAAAAATGGATATCAGTAAGTGTAAGGATCTTGAGCATTTGAATTGTTCTTGGTCAAAGATAGAAAGTATTGACCTGTCCGGGAATCCTAAGTTATCCAGATTGGATAGTACATATACTTTCTTAAAGCAATTAAATATTTGGAACAATCCATTGCTTATAAAAGTATTTAAAGACGGAGAGTATTCTGACAGCAGTAATTGCAAACACTACAAGCTTGATGTTAATGGAAACAAATACGAGTTGGCTTGTGATAAATCAACCAATATAGTTATGGTTAAGCCCACACCCACTCCTCAGGTTTCTTTGAAGCTTGATAAGTCAACAGCTTCTGTAAAGTGTGGGGATTCACTAACATTAAAGGCAACGGTAACGGGATCTTCTTCCAAGGTTTCCTGGAAGTCCTCTGATACAGGTATTGCTGCAGTTGATTCCGCAGGTAAGATCACGGCTAAGCAGGCAGGTACAGTTACCATTACTGCCACTGTTGCGGGAAAGAGTGCATCTTGTGTAGTTACGGTTCTCTATAAGGACGTAACGAACAGTAAGGATTTCTGGTATGCACCAACCAACTATCTGACAGCTGCAGGTGTCGTTAAGGGTTACGACAAGCAGACCAAGTTCAAGCCCGCCAATGAGTGTTCACGTGCCCAGATGGTAACCTTCCTCTGGAGACTGAACGGAAGCCCGAATCCCAAGTCTAAGACGACGACTTTTAAGGATATCGAGACTTCCGACTATTACTACAAGCCCGTCCTCTGGGCCGTCGAAAAGGGCATCACCACCGGAGTAACGAAGGAAAAGTTCAATCCCAAGGGCATCTGCACCAGAGCTCAGACTGTAACCTTCCTTTGGAGGATGGCGAACAAGCCCGAGCCCAAGGCCAAGACCAGCAAGTTCACGGATATCAAAGCGAAGGATTATTTCTACAAAGCAGCGATCTGGGCAAGCGAGAAAAAGATCCTCGCAGGCTACGCCGACAACACCTTCAGACCTGACGGCCACTGCCTTAGACGTCAGATGGTAACCTTCCTTTACAAGTACGATAAATACATCAACGGCAAAGGCTGAATCAAGATGATGCTGACCAAGAGGATGCCGTCTCTTCCAAGAGATGACATCCTCTTTCTTTTTGCATCTTTCTCTGCTATCCTACGCTTAACGGCGGGGAGTTTCCGTTCACATGGGAATTCATTTTTTTGTTTTGTATTTTTGGAGGCTTAGTTATGGGGAAACCAACATTTAGAAGAAGCATTGCCTTCTTGTGTGGCCTGTTGGCTGCTTTCGGTATCGGTATCTTTTCCGGGACAACTGCATTTGCTGCCGGTAATATCGCAATAAACGACGCCAATTTTCCGGATGAAACTTTCAGAGATTGGATCCTTTCACAGTATTATGGTAGTGACGGGGTCTTGACACAATCTGAGATCAAGGATATCAAGGAAATAAATCTGTCATTTAGCAGTGTCAAGGATTTCAAAGGGATAGAGTACTTTACTGCACTTGAGAAATTTAATTGCCAAGATAATTGGGCTGAGAAACTTGATGTGAGTAAAAATACTGCTTTGAAGAATTTGAATTTTGCCCACAACAACATATCTTCGATTGACCTCAGCAAAAATATAAATCTTGAGGAGTTAAACTGTTTTGGTACTTTAATGAAGAAACTCGATCTGAGCAAATGTACCGCGTTGAAATATGTTTACACCGGAATCGATGAAGAACAGCATCTTACCGAGATTAATGTAAGCGGATGCAAAAACCTTATTGCCATGGCATGTAACGGCAATAAACTCAAGAGTTTGGATGTAAGCAAAAACACAAAACTCGAAGCTTTGTGGTGTGAAAATAACCAGCTTACAAATATCGATGTCAGCAAAAATACTTCACTTGTTGAATTTTGGTGCAACAACAACAAACTGACAAGTCTTGATGTCAGTAAAAACACCAAACTTGAGGTACTCCGTTGCGGTGATAATGAGATTACGGATCTTGATGTCAGTGAATGCATTTCTCTTGAAACATTGTATTGCGGCAGCCTCAAACTTAAGAGCGTTGATGGCGGAAATAACAGTAAGCTCAGTTATGTTGATGTTGTATCCAGAAATATAGTAGTTGGCGGCAAAAAGATAACCTTCTACAACTGCCCCAAAGTAAAAAAGGCATATGAAGAAGGAAAAAGGTACAGGATCGATTATAAAGACACAGTGAATAACGTTACCACTTTCACTTATTACCAATACGAGTGTTACGGTGACAATAAAATGACCTTCTGCATTTACAAGGATGACGTACCGGAATTCTTTACCGCTACTAAGGCGGCAGGCCCCATCACGGTGGTTTGCGGCGGTTCTTTTACCGTAAATCCCGCTTCTGTGTTCGGCAAGGGTTCTTATACCTACAAGATCTCTGACACCAAGATCCTTTCCGGTGATTCCAAAGGCATATTCACCGGCAAGATGGCAGGTTCTGTCACTCTCACTATTGCTAACGGGGAAAAGAAACTCATCCAGCCGGTTATCGTCCTCTATAGGGATGTCACGAACAAAAATGATTTCTGGTACGAACCGACCAATTATCTTACGGCGGCAGGAGTAGTCAAGGGCTACGATAACCAGACCCTCTTCAAACCTGCCAACGAGTGTTCACGTGCCCAGATGGTTACATTCCTCTGGAGACTGTCAGGCAGTCCTAATCCCAAATCAAAGACGACGACTTTCAAGGATATCGAGACTTCCGACTATTACTACAAGCCCGTCCTCTGGGCCGTCGAAAAGGGCATCACCACCGGAGTAACGAAGGAAAAGTTCAATCCCAAGGGCATCTGCACCAGAGC
>JAIKVV010000041.1 GCA_024685385.1 Saccharofermentans sp.
AATATGTCAAATCACAGAAATTTAGGCAAACAAAGAGGCCGTACAGGGGGTTGTAAAAAATTGTACGGCCTCTATAAAAGGTTAGAGGTAATTTGGGGGGTATACCTCACCTGCTTAGATTATATAACCTTTCGGGGCTGAGTAAATTATATGAAAGGAAACAAATAGTAAACAAATTTCGATACAAATCAAGTTTTTGTTAAAAATTGTAAAATGCGATTAATAGGAATATTTCTTATTTATTTGTTCATCGGTTGACATCCCCTCTTAATCGGGTTATTATCAACACGCACACTTTTTTATTAAGGAGGAAACGTCATGGAATTTGATGACTCGTCTTATCGAAGTACCAAGAGTGAAGATCAGCGTGGCGTTTCCGTTAGGGGCATCTGACCTTTAGAAGACACGCCTGTTGATCTTTCCTGTTGGGATTATTTTATTCCAAAGGAGAAATAATATGGCGATGCACGATGTAACCATCGAGAAGACAATTATGGCTCTTCTCGAGGAGAAAAAATACCAGACACTTAAGGATATTCTAGTCACGATGGAGCCTTCAGATATCGTATCGGTATTCGAAGACTTGAAAGAAGACCGCATTCCTCTGCTCTTCAGGCTCCTTCCCAAGGAGACTGCGGCAGAAGTATTCGCGGAGCTGGATCACGACTGGCAGGCCCTCCTGATAAAGGGCTTCTCAGATACAGAACTTAAAGAAGTCGTAAACGAGCTCTATGTCGACGACGCTGCGGACTTGGTAGATGAGATGCCCGCCAACGTCGTTAAGAGGATCTTGGCCCAGGCTGACCCCCAGATGCGTAAGGAGATCAACCAGATCTTAAGTTTCCCGGAAAACTCCGCAGGCTCGGTCATGACCACCGAGTATGTCTCCTTAAGGCCCCAAATGACGGTAGCAGAAGCGATCATCCGCATCAGAAGGACCGGTATCGACAAGGAGACCATCTATACCTGTTATGTAACCGAAGCAAGAAAGCTCTTAGGCGTTGTATCAGTCAAGGACCTGCTCCTTGCGGCAGACGACGATACGCCCGTTTCGGAGATAATGGATGAGAACGTAATCTCGGTCAACACCCTCACGGACCAGGAGGAAGTTGCCCGTATGTTCAGTAAATACGACTTCCTCGCCCTCCCCGTCGTTGACAGGGGCGGCCGAATGGTCGGTATCGTAACGTTCGACGACGCTATGGATATCTTGCAGGAAGAGACGACGGAGGATATCGAGAAGATGGCCGGTATGCTTCCTTCCGAAAAGACCTACCTCAAGTCTTCCTCGTTCGAACTGTTCCGCAACAGGATCCCTTGGCTCGCTCTTCTCATGATCTCCGCGACATTCACCGGCATGATAATCACAGGCTTCGAAAACGCTCTGGCCGCTCAGGTAGTATTAACAGCCTTCATCCCCATGCTGATGGATACGGGCGGAAACTCCGGCTCCCAGGCATCAGTCACCATAATCCGTGCATTAAGCCTTGGCGAACTCGAATTCAAGGACATGCCCAAGGTCATCTGGAAAGAGATAAAGACATCCGTTCTTTGCGGTGTCAGCCTTGCATCGCTCTGCTTCCTCAAGATAATGCTCTTCGACAGATTAGTATTGGGCAATACGGACATAGAGTTGACAACGGCTGCAGTCGTATGCGTGACTATGGCGGTAACGGTCCTGATAGCAAAGCTCGTCGGTTGCTCGCTCCCCATGATCGCCAAGAAGATCGGCTTCGACCCTGCGGTAATGGCTAGCCCTTTCATCACTACGATCGTAGATGCCTTATCTCTCCTGGTCTATTTCAGCATTGCAACGGCGATACTCTTCTAACATGTAATGAGCAGATGCTCATTCGCTATGTCGTTATAGACTTTGCATTCCCTGCCTGAGACATCGTAGACATGGACTATGTCAGATAAAGGCAGTTCCTCTTCGAATTCACCGATGAGATCAGGTGAATCCAGGAGTTTTTCAGGATGGAAATGCAGTGTCTTGGCATCGTTAAATACTGCAGTATAAAGGATCTCTGCTTCGACCAAGTCCTGGAAGATGTGGCTTCCGTATGAAAGTTCCGGATTATATCCTGCCCTCGATTCTTCAGTCTCGCATATTATCTCGAAAGCGCTTATGTCAGAAAAAGCCGTCGGCACTCCTAGCTCGGGAGACGTCGTTCCGACGCGACCCGGCACTATCAGCATCATGTGCTTGGATTGATTTCTGAAATGCCAGTTGAGCTTGCCTATGAGCCTTGCAACGGCAGGCTTATCCTTATAGGGCATGTTGTAGTAGTTGACAGGATCCACCAATACAATGATGTCAAGCTCTGAAGCCTTGGACATACCCATCGAAGAACCGCGGCTTTCAAGCAGGATCTTATCTTCACTGATCCCCGGAGGGATAACGGTGCCTGCAGAAGTCTTCTGTATCTGCAATGGCCTGCACTGCAGCAGGTCTATAGAATATTCGCCGTTCTCCGAGATATTGATAGTAAATTCCGTATCTACAGGGTATTCATATTCATCCTGTATGCAGCGGAGCATCCTCTTCATCTGCTCCATAAGCTGAGCATTAGCAACCAGTCCCTTGCAGGATATGAACTTGACCTGCTGGGGCCTTCCCATCTCGCGGAGCCTCCTCTCTGCATCGAAATCGTGCTCCAACAAAACATTCTCAAGATATTTGGGAATGGAAGATTCCATGAGATAGTAAGACAGTCTTTCCAACTTATGTGAAGACATGTTTATTACTTCAGCCTTCCCCTGTGAGAACTTATGCTTATCTGCTGAAGAAGAATAAGATGTCTTCTCCGGCATATCAAGATT
>JAIKVV010000087.1 GCA_024685385.1 Saccharofermentans sp.
ACGGTAATCAATTGACGAACCTTGATCTTAGCAAAAATACTGAGCTTAATAATGTATCTTGCTACAATAACCGACTGACGAGTCTTGATCTGAGAAAGAATACCGCACTCAAGGAGTTATCTTGTGATGAAAACCAACTGACTAGCCTGGATCTGAGCATGAATACAGAACTTAATGCATTGTGGTGTAATGGAAACCAATTCAGCAAATTATATCTTGCGAAAGAATCTGATGAGTTTAATTGTTTATTATGTGATGATGATGTAGAGATAATAGTCCTCACTGACTCAGAGTGGAATTGTAAGGATGTTGTTTGGACAATTGATAAAGTTGATCCCTCGAAAACAACAGCTGCGGCAGTTTTTGAATGCACAAAAGAAGGAACGGTTGTTTATACGGTATCAACCCCTATGACCGTAGAAAGTTATATACATCAAGCTACGTGTGAAGAAAATGGATACATATATTTTGAGGCAACCCTTTCTGCTGATATCAGCAGGACCGGCGAGGCAATCTCAGAGGACAAGGATGTTGAACTCCCCGCAATCGGACATTCCTGGGACGAATGGAAAGTCACAAAGGAACCGACTTTAACATCCGAAGGAGAAGAGACCAGAGTATGTAAGAATGATCCTACACATAAGCAGACCCGTAAGATAGCAAAGCTTACACCTACACCTGTTCCCAAGGTAACTTTCAATCTCGACAAGAAGTCCGCATCCGTCATCAGCGGCAAGACAGTTACTCTTAAGGCAACGTTGACAGGCTCAACTGACAAGATCAGCTGGAAGTCATCTGATACGAAAATCGCAACAGTAGATTCTTCGGGTAAGATCACAGGCAAGCAGGCGGGCAAGGTTACGATAACCGCATCAGTAGCAGGCAAGAAAGCTACATGCACGGTCACAGTCCTTTACAAGGATGTAACCAGCAGCAGTGATTTCTGGTATGCGCCGACAAATTATCTGACTGCCAAGGGCGTAGTTAAGGGTTATGCAAACCAGACAGAGTTCAGACCAGCCAATGACTGCACCCGTGCCCAGATGCTGACCTTCATGTGGAGACTCCAGGGAGAGCCCGCCCCCAAGGCCAAGACCTGCAAGTTCGGTGACGTAAAGAGCAGTGACTATTTCTTCAAGCCCGTTATCTGGGCCGTCGAAAACGGCATCACCACGGGATATTCGGACGGCACCTTCAAGCCTCAGAATGTCTGCACCAGAGGCCAGACCGTAACCTTCCTTTGGAGGATGGCAGGCAAGCCCAAAGCAGACATAACGAAGAATCCTTTTACCGATGTCAAGGAGAAAGATTATTTCTATAACGCAGTTCTCTGGGCATCCGGCAAGAAGATCGTCGCAGGATACAGTAACGGCACATTCCAGCCTCAGGGCAAGTGTCTGAGGCGCCAGATGGTAACCTTCCTTTATAAGTACGATAAGTTTATAAACGGAAAAGGTTGATCTTTTCGGAAATCAACAACCGACCGGGGCGGGTGCGATGCATCCGCCTCTTTTCTACATGTTCCCCATGTGTGCAGAAAACGGCAGTTTTGTGTGCAAATCTGCACACATTCCGGGCATTCATTGCACACAGTCTCCCGCCGATCGGTTCAGTCGGTAGGCCGAAATCGCCCGAAAAGTGGACCGGCCTACTTTTTGCCCCTTTTCGGCCTACCACGGCTTTTCGAAAAGCCCCTGCGGACTGTAAACAGCCATTTTGCGGACTCTACAGTCCGCAGATTGGCCCGCAGCAGTCCGCACGCACAGGAAATATGAGAATCATTCCCGATTTGGTTGACATTCCGCAGCCCCAAGAGTATAATCGGGAACGATTCCCAGATTCGTTTTCGCGAAAACGGAAAAGAGAGGAGACCGGCGTGAGTCAGAGGTCGAATTACAAGACCAAGCAGAAAGAGATACTGATCAACTACTTCAAGTCATCCCCGGGTGTACATATCACCGCGGGCGATGTTTGCGAGCACTGCAAGTCCGTGGGCGAGAACATAGGTCAGTCGACCGTTTACCGCCAGCTCGAAAAGCTGGTCGACGAGGGGATCATAAACAAGTACATCATCGATCCGGGGAGCCCCGCCTGTTTTGAATACGTAGGCGAGGACAGCCATCAGGATTCCGATGTGTGTTTCCATTGCAAGTGCGAGAAGTGCGGCAAGCTGATCCACATGCACTGCGAGGAATTGGAAGAGATGGGAGAGCATATCCTGAAGGAACATAATTTCAAGGTTGATACGGTAAGGACCGTCATCTACGGACTTTGCGAGGAGTGCAGCAGGGAATGAGGAAGGATGTTAAGACATTGCTGAAAGTATTGGCGGGCATCGTGGGCATCATGGTGGCCTTGTCTTTCGTATTCTCTTTGTTCTTCATTACGGTGGAGGCTGACCACGACTGCGAAGGCGAAGATTGCCACATCTGCCGCACGATGGAAGTCTGCGAAGGGCTGCTCAAACAGTCCGGTGCGGCCGTAAGATCCGGAGCGATGCCCGTGGCGGCAGTCTGGCTTATCTGCCTCATATCATTCCCGGTCATGAATTTTGTTCAGGATAAGACACTTGTAACGGATAAGGTGAAGATGAACGATTGATAACTTTTTTTCGATGGAAAGAAAACAAGTTATCAACGGAGGAAAATATTAAAGTGAAAAAGTTTATATCAACAGCAATCGCCGCCGTCATACTCATGGGCTGCTTCGCAGGATGCAGCACGGCAGGCATCAATGCGGCTTCAAAGAAGACAAAGATCGTAACGACGATCTTTCCCGAATACGACTGGGTAATGAACATCCTGGGCGACAAGGCATCCGATGCGGACGTTACGATGCTCCTGGACAACGGCGTTGACCTTCACAGCTTCCAGCCCAATGCGAGCGACATCCTGAAGATCTCCACATGTGACGTTTTCATCTATGTCGGAGGCGAGTCCGATGCATGGGTCAATGATGCCCTCAAGGAATCCGTCAACAAGGACATGATCGTCATCAACCTGCTGGAAACATTAGGCGATGCGGTCAAGGAAGAGGAAGTAGTCGAGGGAATGCAGGAAGAAGACGAGCATGACCACGACCACGACCACGGTGAAGATCACGATGATCATGATGATCACGATGAAGACCACGATCACGAACATGATCACGACCATGGTGATCCTGAGGAGATCGAGTACGATGAGCACGTCTGGCTCTCGCTCCATAACTCCGCAACACTGGTAGAGAAGATCTCCGAGGCCCTGCAGAAGGCAGATCCCACCAATGCAGAGACATACAAGGCAAATGCAGCAGGCTACATGGAGAAGATCAATGCGCTTGATAAGCAGTATCACGATATGGTCGATAATGCTTCCTGCAAGACGATCCTTTTCGGAGACAGATTCCCGTTCAGATATCTGGTCGACGATTACGGCCTTTCATATTATGCGGCTTTCGTAGGGTGCTCGGCTGAGACTGAAGCGAGCTTCGAGACGATCACTTTCCTTGCAGGCAAGGTTGATGAGCTCGGGCTCAAGACCGTCATGACGATCGAAGGTTCCGACCACCGCATCGCGGAAACGATCATCCAGAACACCAAGTCGAAGGATCAGAAGATCTTATCGGTAGATTCCATGCAGTCAGTTACATCCAAGGATGTTGCAGCAGGAGCATCCTACATTGATATCATGACAAAGAACCTCAGCGTACTGAAGGAAGCACTCGGCTGACAGGAGGACATATGGCACAGCTTGTTGTAGAAGATCTGAGTCTGGGTTACGAGTCCCAGGCGATCATTGAGGGCTTGAACTTTACCGTTAATGCGGGCGATTATCTTTGCATCGTCGGCGAAAACGGTTCCGGCAAGACTACCCTCATGAAGACCTTGCTTAACTTAAAGACCCCCTTAAGCGGCAAGATCACGACCGGCGATGATCTCAAGAAGAACGAGATCGGCTATCTGCCGCAGCAGACGATCGTGCAGAAGGATTTCCCCGCTTCCGTCCGCGAGATCGTCATGTCCGGTTTTCAGGGACAGTGCGGCATAAGACCTTTCTACAACAAGGAAGAAAAGAAACTTGCGCAGGAAAACATGGAGCGCATGGGCGTGGCAGATCTTGCGAAAAGATGCTACCGCGATCTGTCGGGCGGCCAGCAGCAGAGAGTCCTTCTTGCAAGAGCTCTCTGCGCCACCCGTAAGATCCTGCTCCTGGACGAGCCCGTATCGGGCCTCGATCCCAAGGTTACTGCGGAGATGTATAACCTTATTTCGGACCTTAATTCCGACGGTATCACGATCATCATGATCTCTCACGATATTGCGGCGGCTGTCCGCTACGCGAGCCATATACTGCATATCGGTGACACCGTTTTTTTCGGAACGAGAGACGAATATCTTGCAAGCGACATCGGGAAGGTCTTCCTGTTGCAGCAGGGAGGTGAGAAATAATGGATATATTGATAACTTACCTCGAGTATCCTTTCGTAAGATACGCGCTGATCGTCGGCGTGCTGATCTCTTTGTGTTCGGCCCTCCTGGGAGTTACGCTGGTTCTGAAGAGGTTCTCATTCATAGGTGACGGTCTGTCGCACGTGGCTTTCGGCGCGATGGCGATCGCCGCGGTGCTGAACCTTTCCAACAACATGATCGTAGTGCTTCCCGTGACTGTCCTGTCGGCGATCCTTCTTCTCCGCACCGGACAGAATGCCAAGATCAAGGGCGATGCCGCGATCGCGATGATATCCGTCGGAGCTTTGGCTTTCGGATATCTCCTGATGAACATCTTTTCGACATCATCGAACCTTACGGGTGATGTCTGCTCGACCTTGTTCGGGTCGATGTCCATCCTGACGCTGACACCCGGCGAAGTCCTTGCCTGTGCCATCCTTTCTGTCATCGTTATTATCGTATTCATCCTGTTCTACAACAAGATCTTCGCCGTCACCTTTGACGAGAACTTCGCCAAGGCGACCGGCACGAAGGCAGACCTTTATAATCTCCTGATCGCGATAATCATCGCGGTCATCATCGTTCTTGCCATGAACCTTGTCGGATCCCTTCTGATATCAGCTCTGGTAATATTCCCGGCCCTGTCGGCAATGCGCATCTTCCGCAACTTCAAGCAGGTTACGATCTGCTCCGCGGTACTTTCGGTTGTATGTTCCCTTTCGGGTATGATAATATCTATCCTTGCGGGAACACCCGTAGGATCGACGATAGTCGCTGTCGATGTCGCAGTCTTCGCAGTCTGCTGGATAGCAGGCCTTATCAAAGGAGGAAGATAAATGAAAAAGTTAACTCTTATAATTACAACTCTTATATTAGTATCTGCTCTGACCTCATGCGCAGGCGCGAGGAGCTCCGAAGACAACAAGAGGACCAACTGGTCTTCTTCCAACGTCAACGATGTAATCCAGTCCAGGATCGACGAAGAGAATCAGAAGTCCTCGACGGACCCTTCCGCCGGCACGACATCTGCAGCATCGGATGCAACGACCGAAGCCACGACTGAAGGAACGATAGCGCCTCCCGCCGAAGGCATTGATGTCGACCTTACGGTGCTTTCTTCCACGATGGTCTATTCGGAGGTCTACAACATGATGACCAAACCCGACGACTATATCGGCAAGACGGTCAAGATGGCAGGCCCCCTTGCAAGCTACCACGATGAAGCGAGCGGCAAGTGGTATTATGCCTGCATCATCCAGGACGCCACAGCCTGCTGTTCCCAGGGCATCGAGTTCGAGCTCGCGGGCAAAACGGCTCCCGACGGTTACCCTGCAGACGGATCAGACATATGCGTTATAGGTGTTTTCGATACCTACAAGGAAGGCGAGAATACCTACTGCACATTAAGGAATGCCGAGATGGCGTAAGAGCCGTCGACAGCTTCCGTTTGCATTCCGGCGGACGTGTTTGTCCTTAAAGTTGATAAGGTATATAATCACATTGAATATAGGATAGGATCTTTGATACGGGCCGTTTTTATAACGGTAAGGGGGAAGCATGAAGAATACAAAGTTATCTGTCGTATCGGCGTTATTGATTTCGGCGCTGCTTTTGTCCGGTTGTGATTCGAAAAAGCGTGTGGTAAATAATCCTTTGTCTGAAGAGGAAGTCATAGCTTATGTCCAGGATCAGATATACAAAGAGACCGGTGATGAGGTAACAGCGGAGATCGACTCCAAGAAACAGTTGAAGGTGCCGGCTTGGCCTTATGCCGCAGACAGTTTAAAGGTTAAAGATGCTCATCAATATTTTCTTAAGATAACCTCTAATGAATACAATGATCTTGTTGCAAGTGCAACTTATAAGGACGGATATATCGTCTATGATAAGGACGATCCTGAAGGATCAGTATGTGAGCCGTTTTTTTCCGATAACTACGAAAGTTGCAAAGGCTTTTACTGTGTAAAAAAGGAATTCACTGAGGCTCTGGACGAACGCTTTGACGATTATCGTATCTACGATGACGAAAACGACGACACCGGTCTGGCTATTTTTATATGCTCTTCTGATTATGAACTGATAGATGATCTGCTTTCATCGTTTAAAGATATATCGATCAAATACAAAAAGCAGGAATACGTCAGATACGGTGTGTACATATATAAAGATGAGCAAGTCTTTAAGAGTACGGATTTTGAGCGTTTTAAGAACGTAAAACTGGATCATACGGCATTGACACCCGGTGAAGACGGGATAAGGGAATGTTCCGGCAAAAAGGTCACAAAGCTTGCCTTTGACGACGGTTTTTATAAGGATTTCTTTACGAGCAACGGTGTTTCCGGCGCGAAAGGAACATATGACGATGTCGATCGTGATTCTTTGAAATATTATGTTTTCTGGTACAGAGGAGAACCGAATGCATTCGTAGATCTTCATACTCCGTCTATCGATTTATATGGAGTGAAATGAGGCCTGAAACGCGCCTCTTTTTTCGTGCTCGAAAAATAATTCAAAAAAGTCCCGAATACATTAAAAAAGTCCTTGACTTTATAAGCAAGTCGAAGTAATATTAACAAGCACTTTGCGAGCGGGGTGCAAAAAACAACGCTCACAAAGGGGCTTGGATCTTGAAAATTGAATAGAATGCAGAACTTGAAAAAGACGGACCTATAATTCAATTTGATTGAGTTTAAAAAAAGTAATTAGAGCCAAAAAGGCTCTCAAAATTTAATTTGAGA
>JAIKVV010000032.1 GCA_024685385.1 Saccharofermentans sp.
GCGTCTGGAAGGATGTCCCGAGCCTTCTGCCAATACATGTAAATTCACCGATGTCAGGAAGAGCGACTATTTCTACAAGGCCGTTATCTGGGGCAATGAGAACGGTATCGTCGAAGGATATAAGAACGGCACTTTCGGACCCCAGATCGTGTGTGCAAGAAAGCATGCAGTCACCTTCCTCTGGAGACTTGCAGGACAGCCGCAGCCTTCATCTACGAAGAATAAGTTCAAGGATGTCAAGACAACGGATTATTATTTCCTGCCGACACTGTGGGCATCCGAGAAGGGGATCCTGGCAGGCTACTCCGACGGAACCTTCAAGCCGAACGGCCAGTGCCTGAGGCGCCAGATGGTGACCTTCCTCTATAAGTACAACAAGTTCGTTAAGTGATGCAAAAAGACATCAAGTCCTGAAGATCATTAAGGGTGCTCCCTGAGGGGCACCCTTCTTTTTATTTGAGTGAGTAAGTTATATCCATCTCCTGCCCTTTGGCGTATATCTTTCCGACGGCACCGCTTATTACGGGGATCTGGGGTGCAACATGACCGAGATCCATATCAAGGATCAGGGGGACAGCTAAGTCTTTCAATCCGTCTATATATGCGGTTATGTGATCGTATCCGTCAAAGTCGCATTCTCCTCCTGCGCGTCCTATCAGGACCCCGGCGCAGTTTTCAAACCAGCCGGCATTTCTCATCTGCCAGAGGGCCCGCCTGATCTCAAAAGGATTGAGTTCACAGCTCTCGATGAACCAGACGGTCTTATCTTCCTTATACTTTGCAATGAAATCAAGAGTCTTATCAAACTTTGTTCCCGTAAGGGTTACAAGGCAGTCGAGGCAGCCTCCGATGAGGCGCCCCTCGAAGCGGATCTTGTCTTCCGTGATCTTTTCGCCGTCGAAAAGAGTTATCTTACGGGGCTCCGTTGCATTAAGCGGAGCCAGAGGATCATCGGGACTCTTGAGGGATTCTTTTTCGAACTTGTCATATCCATTGAATGAAAGCTTTTTCCCTTCGAGCAAGGCCTTTGCATCCAAAAGGTATTCATGGACCGGTTCCATTCCGAAAGACTGGGCGCAGGGGCCGTATATGGATGCGACATCGCAGATAGTGGTAAGAATATAAGTAAGATTTGTATTGTCTGAATATCCCATGAACCATTTGGGATCGGTGGATCTAATCTTATCAAAGTCGATGAAGGGCAGGATCCCGCACATTAATTCTCCGCCTCCGACAGAAAGGAGGGCGGCATTATCAGAGGAAAGATAAAAGTCCGTAAATTCCTTTGCGCATTCCTCCGGCGTGTTGCTTATCCCTATTCCCTTGCCGGCATAGGCATTGGGACCGGTGACCGTGTCGTATCCCGATCTTTTCCAGTAGATAAGGGCATTATCCATACAGGACTTGTAGGGTTCGATCGAACAGCCGAAAGAAGGTGCTATGAATCCCAGCGGATCGCCAGGTTTTATAAATGCTGCATATCTCATCTGTTTTTCTCCGTCAAATTTTTCGAAGATCCTGCAACAATCTTGTTGCTCCGCTTGTATATTATAATAGAAACCACTGGAGGTGAGGATAATGAAATCAAAGAAAATACTGACTTCGGTCCTGGCAGGCAGCATGTTCCTTGGCGGGCTTGCAGGCTGCAGCGGCGCTGATGACAGAAACAAATTAAAGAATGTTGCTGAGCCCAAGCTCGAGGTGAATATTGCATCTATAGCCGAAGGCAATTACCCCGAATTCAACCAGCTGTCGGCAGCAGACGGATATAACGAATATGCTCTCAAGCTTTTCGCGGCTGTAGCAAAAGCGGAAGATAAGGGCGTCAACATCATGGTATCGCCTGCATCCGTCATGTTCGCATTGGATCTTGCCGATGCCGGAGCATGCAAGAATACTCTTGCCGAGATCAACAAAGCCATCGGAGGAGCTAAACTTACTCCCGAACAGCAGCAGGCTTTCGCTTCACTGTGGATGAAGTCGATCAACTCTTCAGAGAATGTGTCTTTTTCCGTAGCAAATTCCATCTGGTCCAACAAGGATATAGTCGGTGACAAATTGAATCCCGATTACACCGGATATGTCGACAAGATGTATGAAGCAAAGGTCAAGTCCATGAGGTTCGACAGCGCAGCCGTTAATGACATCAACAAGTGGGTTGACGAAAAGACCAAGGGCATGATCGACAAGATCATCGACAGACTTGATCCCCAGACTGCGGCAGTCCTTGTTAACGCCATCGCATTCGAGGGCGCCTGGAAAGAGAATTATGAATCATATCAGCTAACTTCCGGCAAGTTCAAGGGAACATCCGGTGAGACAGAATCGATGAACATGTCCGAGGTGTCTCCTTACTATTATGAGTCAGATAAGGCTATAGGATTCTCCAAGATGTATGAGGGAGGCAAATACTGCTTCGTTGCGATCCTTCCCAAGGATGACAAAACTGATGCCAATTCCTTCATGGCAGATTTTACGGCTGAAGATTACATGAAGTTCATCGGATCGAAGACATCGGAATATGATGTCTACAGCCAGATCCCCAAGTTCAAGAATGATTATGATGTCACTCTTAATGACGCATTGAAGGATCTGGGAATAAAGGATGCTTTTGATCCCGCCAAGGCAGACTTCACCGGCATCGCTCATACGGATGAGAACATGTTCATCTCCAGGGTTCTTCACAAGACCTTCATAGAAGTTGACGAGAACGGAACAAAGGCCGCTGCGGCTACTGCTATCTCCATGGAGTGCGCAGGCGCAATGCCCGATGAGAGGGAAAGGAAAGAAGTCATCTGTGACAGACCTTTCGCATACATGATCCTGGATTGCGACAACAACAAGCCGGTCTTCGTAGGAACGGTAAACAATATCTGACGAAGATCATCCCGGGAATAAGAGATCAGTGCCAGAAGACGAGTAGCTTCTCGAAATATTCCACTGCATAAGGGAAATTGGTACGGAAGTTATCTCCTTCGGGCAAGAGGGCAACTCCCCCGTAATATATGATAAGGAGCCACATGGCGGCTGTCGACAGGACGGCCGCCATTACCGTTAATGCGTAACGTTTT
>JAIKVV010000037.1 GCA_024685385.1 Saccharofermentans sp.
AAATGATCTACCGGGAGTATTGTGTTATGAGACGTTTTCGCGAATGGTTCAGTATAAGACTGGCCAAGAATCCGGGACAGATAGTCCTTTTTGCCATCCTGTTCTTCAACATCGCTTTTCTCTTCCTGTCTGCTTTCATAATCAGCAGGATGTCGCTTTCCGGAACGGAACACCTGGGCTTCCTTGAGGCAGCCTACTACACCGTTACCATGATCCTCGATGCAGGATGCGTATCTTTCGTTATAGAAGATATTGGTCCTCATAATGCCGTAATTGCGATCGCCTGCCTGATCACGATCGTTATAGGCATGATCTCCTTTACGGGTGCCGTCATCGGTTACATTACGAACTACATCTCGGGATTCATCGAAAATTCCAATGCGGGCAATAACAAGCTCTATATCTCCAATCACTTCGTTATCTTAAACTGGAACTCAAGGGCATTGGAGATCGTTAACGACCTCATGTTTTCGGAGACGATCGACAAGGTTGTCGTGCTCGTAGGATCCAATAAGGAAGATGTCAAAAGAGAGATAGATGAGTGCCTATATGAGACGATAAAGCGCGAAAACGTTAAGCTCAGAAGATCCGCGAGCGAGATGGGCAAGCTCAAAGGCTGGCTTTACTATCAGAAGCATAAGTCGAAGAACAGGCTTACCGTTGTCGTAAGGGAAGGTGATGTGTTCTCCTTAAAGCAGCTTTACGATATATCTCTCGACAAGGCCGCTTCGATAATCATATTGGGCAGCGAGACAGATAATACTTCCAAAGCGCAGGAAGGCGACATCGACGGCTTCCTTAACGGCAATTCCCTTACCGTCAAGACCTTGATGCAGGTATCCGACATCACAGCTTCCCAGTACTCAGTCGAGAATCAGAGGATCATCGTCGAGATCACGGACGACTGGACCTGGAATCTCGTTCAGAAGATCATAAGATGCAAGCAGATCAAGGGCAGATGCAACATCGTTCCCATCAGGGTCAACCAGATCTTAGGCGCCCTCATGTCCCAGTTTTCGCTCATGCCCGAACTTAACACAGTCTATAATTTCCTGCTCTCCAACAAGGGCGCGACTTTCTATACGGATGCGACCCCCTTTACCGATGAGTGTGAATACATCTCCGATGAACTCGATAATAACGATTACGTAATCCCTCTCACCATCCAGAACAACAACGGCTCATATTTCTGCTACTACATGTCCGAACTTGAGACCGATAAGTACAGGAACCAGAAGCATGAAAGGACCAATGTCCCGATCAAGCTCAACAAGAACTACTGGGTCGAAAAGAAGAACATCATAGTCTTAGGGCATAACAGCAAGTGCAAAGAGATCATGGAAGGCTTTGTATCCTTCGTATCGGAGTGGGGCTACAAGGATTCCGACGAGCAGATCCTGAACATCGTCGTCATCGATAATGCCAAGAGCCTCGAAAAGATGAACTACTACAAGGATTATCCTTTCGTCGTCAATGTCGTCGCGGCAGAGCTTTTCGATAAGGATCTGATCTGCGGCACGATCAACGACTTCATGGAGAAGAATGATGAGGACGTAAGTATCCTGATCCTCTCCGATGATCTCGTGCCTTCCGCAGAGACTGATGCCGATACGCTCGCAAATCTCGTCTATGTCCAGGACATCATCAACGACAAGAAGGAAGCAAATCCCGACTTCAAAACAGAGACGATCGATGTCATCGCCGAGATCAACGACCCGAAGAACCACGATGTCGTCAGCAGCTACAGCGTAGAAAACGTTGTAATCAGCAACAGGTACATAAGCAAGATGATCACCCAGATCGGCGAGAAGGATGCGATCTTCGATTTCTATCAGGACATCCTGACCTTCGATACCGGTGACGACGGCCTCTACGACAGTAAGGAGATCTACATCAAGAAGGCATCGGATTACTTCGAGGAGCTCCCTGAGGAATGCACGGCAGAACAGCTCGTAAGGTGTCTCTTCCATGCAACATATGATCCTTCGCTTCCTTTGAACCAGCAGAATGTCGCCGTCATGATAGGTTACGTCAAACCGGGCAAGGGAGTCACACTGATAAGCGGTGACCGCACCAACATGAAGATCAAACTCGAAGAGAAGGACAAGATCGTCGTCTTCAGCAACCACTGATCTTTTCGATCAGATGCTGTAATCTGAAGATCTTAATCTTACAGTTATTTCGTCTTTGGGCAGAGGCCTGCTTCAAAGAGCAGAAGTGACAGCTGAATGGAAAGTCCGTCTATCGTAATGTTTCCGTTCCCCATCAGTCTTTATTCTCTTTTCACCTTTTTAATTCAGGGTGATCCTCATAGAAATCCGCTTTGTCGATATACATCCGCTCGTCGGCAATGTGCATCGCTTTCCTTATGTCTCCGGAATCGTCGACAAAGTATGACCCGCAGGCAAAGCTTGCCGTAGCAAAGCCCAGGTCTCCGGCTTTCAGCTCACGGCAGTATCTTTCCAGTTCCCCTTCGTTCGTATCGGGGATGATTATCATGAACTCGTCTCCGCCTGCGCGGTAGACATCACAATCCGGGAAGACTTCTTTCAGGATCGCGGCCGCGCGCTTGAGGAGCTGGTCTCCCGCGAAATGCCCCTGATCGTCGTTTACTCTCTTGAGACCGTTTATGTCGGCGAAAACGATGCCCAGGTTCTTCATATGGTCTTCGCCCGACACCACGCGGTCGATCCTTTCATTCATCTCATTACGGTTCAATACGCCGGTCAGCATGTCCACCGAACTTAATACCTTGAGCCTCTTGATAAGCTGAACGCTTGAGATGGAAGAAGATACGAAATGTGTCGTAAGCTCCATCGTCTGCTTTATCTGATCTGCTCTTCCGGTGTCGAAATTCACGGCCCATATGTATCCCAGAAGTTCCTGGCCGAACTTTAAAGGGAAGAGGACGATGCTCTCGACCGAATGGCTCGTCATGGATTCATGCCAGACGGGGTTCTTCTCCCTCAAGTATTCCATTTCGGAATCGTTCTTTAAGATGAGACAGTTGCTGCCGCCTATGGTATCTTCCCATTTTGTCACGACGTTTTCGTAGAAATCGGGATCCTCATCAAGGATGGAGTTCATCGTCATGTCGGCATGTTCCTCATCATTGTCTTCGGCCAGTACTTTACAGCTGTGCGTGATGGGATCTACGGTAAGGATGCAGCAGCTTATGGCGCCGCAGTTTTCCCTGACATCCTTGACCACCTCTTTAAGAGTACTTTTAAAGTCGGAGGCGTTTGTGAGCTTGATGCAGGTATTAAGCACATCAGAGGCAATGTCACGTGACAGATTGGACATTTTCTTTGTGTCTGCGCTCTGTGTTACGATCTGGCTGTATGTACAGTAATGCATGTTGCCTTCGCTCTTAAGAGGAATCAGGTAAAGATCGAACCAGAAATCAAATCTGTCAGGATGGACATAGGTATGCACCGGCGCCTTTTCGACTGCCGCGCGGTAGCAGACTCTCTCAAAGTTTAGATCCTTCGGGAAATAATCCTGATAAACGCTGTTCGGGACAAACTTGTTGCTCATGAGCTGAGGTCCGTTCCCGGCCAGCTCTATCGACTGCACATATGCTTCATTTCCGGCTACAAGCCTGATGTCCCCATAGTTTCCGTCATCCTTCATTTCAACGGAGATGACACAGGTCATCGTATCGATGCTGTCAACAAATGCTTGAAAATCCATATCATTTCTCCTTTTTCGCCCCATAAGGATACAGACCGTTATTCTATATTCTAACAGGCGAATGTGAAGAAAGATTTAACTCAATGTTTTATTATGTTAATAGTTTGTTCCGATCTTTTCTCCGTTGAGTGAATAAGTAAAATATCATTGCTCTATAATCGAAACATGATATAGCATAAACTGATGCGTTTTTCAGATGAAATTTGGCATCAATTTATGTATAATCAGTATAAATCTGCTGGATTTTGACACTTTCAAGGCG
>JAIKVV010000049.1 GCA_024685385.1 Saccharofermentans sp.
AGACTAACCTTGTCAACGGCCTTTTTGTCACGGAATTCCTTGCTAAGATCTATCGTTCTGATAAGGATCTCGCCCATATGAATACCCCCGGAAGACCTTACACGGCGCCTATCTCTTCGGATACGAAATTAACGCCTTCAAGGGCAAGCATTTCCATGAATTCATTGTTAGGAAACCTGGCCGTTGTAAAGACACCGGGCTTGACCCATCTGTCAAGACACATCATCTTTGCGGCAGCGACTGCGATCTTGTTTTCGACGTCATTAAGATCCGGATTATCGACTTTGTATTCCATGATCTTCTTCTTGCCGCCGATAGTGCCGGTGATCCTTATTGCAGCAATGGGAGTATAAGTCTCATCGGGATATAAGGGTTCCTTCTTCTTGGGCGCGGCCTTAGCCTTGACCGGAAGACAGCTCTTTACGACTTCCAGGGGGATGACGGCAGAATTTCCGACCCTGACGGGTTCATCGGACAAGAGGCCCAGTTTCTCCAAAGTATCAAGGAGTTCCTTCTTCTTCTTTTCCTTCTTGAGTTCCTCTTTCGTGGGCTTCTTGGGACCCGCGGGCTTCTTTGCCGCTACCGTCTCCTTGATGCATCTGACGTTCTTAAAGTCAGGGAATTCTTTTATGAAATCCGTGATGAGGATGTCGGATACGAGCCTATAGTACTTGGTCTTTTCCTTCTCGGGCTTGGGATCAGCGACAAAGACCATATGTCCGTCCTTTAACATGACGGCGCCTGCGCCTTCTTCGGTCTCTTCTTCAACTGTCTCTTCGACCTCATCTTCATCAGAAGGCAGATCGTCTCTATAGAGAAGGACCTCATCAACAACTTTTTCTTCTTCGGGCTTTGCTTCAGCGGAAGCTTCCTTGGGCATGGCATTGGAATCCTTGCCTGCTTTTATGAGATCGATCTTTTCGATCTTGTCGAAATCCTTCCCGTTGGCATTTCGTATGCATGCCGCGAGCAGTGCAGGGTCGTATCCGCAGCCGGTTACGGCCGTGACTCCCTGACCCTTGAAATGAGCAAAATACCTGAACTGCGTGCCCAGTACATCATCCTCTTTAGGGTAGATCTGGACATCGTCTATCTTAAAATCCAGGTATGCCGCTTTGACATTCAGAGCTAGACAGAGAACATGCTCCGTCAGTTCTGACGGCATGAGATTGATAATGAGATCCGGGCCGAAGATATTGGCCATCATCATGGCTCCTTCGGTATTGGTAACATCTATACCTGAAGTTATTATCCTTACATTCTTAGAAGCGACTTTATTCTTGATCTCATTGCACTCACTCTTGTCCTTAGATGCCAGACAGATCTCAGATACACATCTTCCGTCATCACATAATCTTGAGACCAGCATTTCCGTCTTGTCGCCACAACCAAGAATAAGAACCTTTTTCATAAATCCTTCCCCGATTCAAACGATATAGTATAGATTCTATCACGATTTAAGGATTAGTGTTCCGTCATATGAATATTTATCAAGAAAATCTTCACCTTTTATTACTTCTTTAAAAGAAGTGCCCGGGAAAGACAGTTGTTTCGAGCATTCGTAGATCGCGATGGCCGCTGCATTTGAAAGGTTTAAGCTCCTGCATGAAGCTGCCATGGGGATCCTGAAACAGCGGTCAAGATGAGATGCCAAGATATCATAAGGGATGCCGGTGCTCTCCTTGCCGAAGATAAGATAGATGTCTTTGCCGGGATCTTGCGCCCGGAAATCTATGTCCGACGGCGGCACCTTGCCGTATCTTGTCAAAAAATAGAACTCGCCCTTGTCCTTGCAGGCTGAAACAAACTCTTCGTAGTCCTTGTAATAGGTGTAGTCGGCCCAGGTGATGTGGCCCGTCGTCGCCCTGCGGAACTTGGGATTTTCGATATCGAATCCCAAAGGTCCGATGAGGTGAAGTCCGCAGTCGAATGCAACGCAGGTGCGCATGATGTTGCCTGCGTTCTGGGGTATCTCGGGTTCAAAAAGGACTACCTGTATCCTGCTCATATATCAGATCTCTTCCCCCAGTTTTTCTTCGATAAGACCGATCGCGTGAATGTAACCGTCAAGGCCTTCTCCCATTATGGTCTCAAAACAGTAATAGGACACATAGGATATCTGCCTGAAATCTTCTCTTGCCGAAACATCGGAAATATGGACTTCCACGGCCGGTATGCCCGTGCTCTTGAGAGCATCAAGGATCGCAACGGAAGTATGGGTATAGGCTCCGGGATTGATGACGATGCCGTCGACCTTGTCGAAATATGCCTGCTGGATCATGTCGACGATATCGCCTTCGTGATTGGACTGGAGGCATTCGACATCGATCTCGCGGGACTTGCAGTGATCTTCGATCTTTTTGACCAGAGATTCGTAATTGTCATTGCCGTAGATCCCGGGTTCCCTTATGCCGAGCATGTTAAGGTTCGGACCGTTGATTACCAGGATATTCATCTTCATTCCTCCGTGCCTATGAACTTTAAGACTTCTTTGGATGCTTTGTCCAGGAATTCCTGTTTATCCTCAAACTCTCCGTAGCTGAGCTTATGGTCACAGAGCATCTCATACTTATCCTTCCTCTGCGCATATAGGACTTCCACGCCCTTTGACGCCGAAAGGGGTCTTCCCGCGGAAGCAAGGCTCTCCAGGGGTCTTTCGATATAGAATACATGAGAATTGCAACGGAGGGGGAAATAGTTTTCTTCTCTTGTCACGATGCCTCCTCCGCATGATATGACAAGACCGCTCATGGCAAGATATTTGGAGGATACTTTCGTCTCGTTTGCGCGGAAGATGTCTTCACCCATAGTCTCGATGGTCTCTGCGGGAGTGCAGCCGATCTCTTCGGTATATGCATCGTCAAGATCGATATGCTTTCTGCCCGTTATGCGCGCAAGTTCCTGTCCGAGGATGGTCTTGCCGCATCCGGGCATGCCGATGAGAGTGATGTTCATCATCTCGCTTTCAAGGATCTTGATGACCTTGTTTATGACGGCTGAATCTTCATCTGTTATGACATCTGACACATGAGTCTCACCCTTAAAGAATCTCATCGCTTTATAAGCCTGGGCGACCAGCATTGCAAGTCCGCCTGCAGTCTTAAGGCCCTTCTCCTTTGCCTTCTGGAGGAAAAGTGTTTTCGAAGGGTTATAGATTACATCGAGGCAGGCTTCGAGATCCGGGAAACGGTCAAGATCCAGAAGGTCCTTGTCGATCTTAGGGAACATTCCTACGGGTGTGCAGTTTACGATGACTTCTGCGTCCTTGCACTCGTCGTAGACATTGGAATAGTTGATCTCAGTCTCAAGATCGCAGAACCATATCTTTCCCGCGCCGGAAGTCTTCAGTGCATACTCGACGGCAGATGCCGCGCCGCCCGTTCCGAGGACCAGGGCCTTTTTTCCGGAAGGGTCGATCCCCGCTCTTCTCATCATGAAGAGAAAACCATAGTAATCCGTGTTATATCCGTATGTCTTATCCTTATCGAAAACGACAGTATTGACGCTTCCCGTAACAGTTGCAGCCTCATCGGTCACATCGCATCTTGCAAATGCCTCTCTCTTGTAGGGAATAGTGACGTTGAATCCTCCAAAGACGCCTGACGAGAACAACTGATCGAGTTCTTCGGGCTCTCTTTCTATGACGGAATAGGAATATTCGTCACACATGAGGCTGTGGATCTGGGGTGAATATGTATGGGGAAGGCTCCTGCCCAATACGCCGAAAGCCGGCTTGTTCTGGTGTTTTTTTGATATGTCGAATATCGTCTCATAGAGCTCTTTGACATAAGGGCGGCTTTCAAAACCAGCAAGTTCCTCAAGCTCTCTATATTTTTGTTCTTCCCTTGCAGGATCGTAGAACTCTTTTCCTTCTTCCCTCTTCAATACGCCTATCTTGCGGCTTATCGCGATCCTCTCCTCAAGGTCCGATAAGATCTTGCGGTCGGCATCGTCAATCCTGCGGCGTAATTCGTTAAGGTCTTCTCTCATTATCCTTGCTCCTTTTTTGCCAAGATCATGTCATAGAGGGCGATCGCACATGCTGCTTCCACTACGGGAACCGCGCGGGGCGCGATACAGGGATCGTGCCTGCCTTCTATCACAAGGGTCGTGTCCTTCTTTTCTTTGATATCAACAGTTCTCTGCTCACGTGAGATCGAAGGCGTAGGCTTTATTGCAACATCGAAAACGATGGGCGCGCATTTGCCTCCGACCGATATGCCGCCTAATATGCCGCCGCTCCTGTTGGTCTCAAGAACGGCATTGCCATCAGCGTCCATTACGAAAGCATCGTTATTTTCAGAACCTTTAAGCCCTGCGCATTCAAATCCGTTGCCGAACTCGATCCCCTTAACTGCGGGGATAGCATATATTAGCTGGGCTATCTTGCCTTCGATGCCGTAGAAGAGGGGACCGCCGATACCTTCCGGCATCCCGTAAACTACACACTCTATGATGCCTCCGACGGAATCTCCTTCCATCCTCGCTACTTCGATCGCATCCTTCATCTTCTCACCTGCTCCGTCATCAATGACCGGGAATTCCTTGGATGCGGCTCTTTCAAGATCAGCCTTCATATTGCCGTCAAGGGGAGAAGCATCAAAATATGATCTGTCCTTAACTCCCGCAACTTCCTTCAGGTGGGCGAAGACAGATATGCCCATATTCCCGAGCTGCTGGAGCGCGATCGAGCCCGCTATACAAAGAGGGGCCGTCATCCTGCCGGAGAAGATCCCGCCTCCCGAACGAGCGGCATCATCGCCGTAGATCATGGGCGCGGTAAAGTCCGCGTGTGAAGGTCTCGGCTTATTCATTATCGAAGCATAATCCTTGGGCTTCGTGTTTGTATTCACTATGTATCCTTTCAAAGTGCCGTCATCATCTTTTTCGAAAATCACTTCATCTTTTTCGGATCTCGGAGTCGACCATTTATTCTGCCCGGGAGCTCTCCTCTTCATGAAAGCGGAAGTCTTCTCCTTATCGGGCTCAACCCCTTCGGGAAGCCCTTTGATCAGGACACCGATCGTCTCGCTGTGGGACTGCCCGTAGATATCGAGCGTCAGCTTATCACCTTTATATATGCTGTTCATGCTCATGGCAAAAGTTCCCTCCTTATGATCTCCTTCAGTCGGGGATAGGATTTATCAAGGCAATCTATGTCATCTATTTCGACTTCGGTCCTCAGTATAACAGCAATGAGGACTGCAGTCATCGCCATTCTGTGATCGTGATATGAGGATAATCTGATGACATCGGGAAGGCTCTTCCCGGCATCATCTTCCATCCCGTAGACCGTCAGCTGATCTTCTTCTTCGAAGCTCTTGACCGAGATTGCGGAAAGCTGCTCCCTTATTGCCTTTAGCCGGTCGGATTCTTTGATCCTGAGCCTTTTTACTCCGGTAAAAGTCATCTTATCAAAAAAGAAAGGAGCAACAATTGCCATATAAGGCACGATGTCAGGAATGTCATCGCATTTCCATATCAAGGGATCTCCTGCCGTATGGGTCTTTGCAAATCTCAGGTAATCAATGATGGCCTTATCCCCCTGCTTTGAATCAGGATCAAGTCCCGTGACCTTTATCTTCGAAAATTCAGAAAGGCAAAGGAGAAAAGCTCCGTTGCTCCAGTCGCCTTCGACCTTGAAAGTCTTGCAGGGTGCGGGAAGCCCCTTAACTGAAGATGTCTCATAGACATTATCCTTTATGTCAACGTTTATGCCGTACTTTGCCATCACATCCAAAGTAAGTCCAATGTATCCAATGGATTTGATCTGCCCTTTGACTGATATCCTGCAGGCTTCATCAAAGAGGGGCAAAGCCATGAGGAGGCCTGATATGTATTGTGACGAAACGCTGCCGTCGATAAGATATTCTCCGGGAGTCATCCTTCCTTCTGCCGTTATCCTTCTTGTATCGGGATCTTTCGTGATCTTTATGCCGTGAGGAAGGAGAGCTTCTTCAAGTTCTGCAAGGGGTCTTTCAAAGAGCCTGCCCTTTGTCTCGAAGATGATCTTATCTGCTTTGGGATCTTTGGCATTAAGCAGATATGCCGAAGCGACGGGTATCATGAACCTTAATGTGGAACCTGATTCGCTGCAGGGCAAGATGACTTCATCGCCGCCCCCTAAGATCGCGCTGAGACATGCTTTCGTTGCAATGATATCGTCGTTGTCTTCTTCCTGCGGCAAAAGACCGTCTTTTGCGCCCAGGATGGATCTTACGATCAGTTCCCTGTGGAAGACCGACTTTGAAGGCGGCGCCTCTATCGTGATATCAAGATCTTTGTCCCGGGCGGATATTAACATCAGATACCTCTTTTCGAAAGGAATTCAAGATATTCGGCTGAAGTCATCTTTACGATCTCTGCCGAACCGATCTTGTTTACGAATATCAAAGAAAGCGTACTGCCTCTCTTTTTCTTATCGTTCATGGCACCTGCAACGAGTTTTTCGGAAGGAGTGTCATCCGTAACCGGAAGTCCGAATGCTCTTATCAGATCTATGATCTTATCTCTTTCTTCCTGATCCATGAGACCTGCTGCAAGAGCTGCTTCGGTAAATACTGCCATTCCCTTTGCAACGCACACGCCGTGCATGAGGCTGTAATTGCTCAAACTCTCGATGACATGTCCTGCGGTATGGCCGAAGTTTAAGATCTGCCTTCTTCCGGAATCGAATTCATCGCTTGCTATAACGTCAGCCTTATCCCTGACACAAGCTTTAATGATCTCTTCGAGTTCTTCGCTTTTCCCGGAAAGCCCCATGGCATCGCCCGAATCCGCGAGCGCCTTAAGACGGCCGTAGAGAGGAAGATCCATGATGAAAGCATACTTGATGACTTCACCCATTCCTTCCGTAAAAAGTTCGGGGCTTAAGGTCTTAAGACAATCCGTATCTTCGATGACGACCGAAGGCTGAAGGAATGCTCCGACCTGATTCTTTGCACGGGGAAGATCTATCCCGGTCTTGCCTCCGATAGCTGAATCAACCATTGCAAGAAGGGATGTCGGAACCTGGATGACTCTTATCCCGCGCAGGAAAGTCGCCGCGGCAAAACCTGCCATGTCGCCTGCGACGCCGCCGCCTAAAGCAAGAACGGCATCGGATCTGGTAAATCCTTCTTTTGCCATGACATCCCACATACCGGAAATGGAATCTATATTCTTGGACTGTTCGCCGGCTGCGAAAATGAAATCATATGTTTCCATGCCGGCTTCCTCAAGGGAAGCTTTCACTTTATCAAGATATAAAGGGGCAACATTCGTATCGCTTACGAGGAGGATCTTGACCTGATCCTTCAGTACTTCCTTTGCGATCTTTCCGCAATCGGAAAGGATCCCCGATCCTATGATCACGTCATATTCAGCCGACGTTGCTCTTACCCGGATCTTATCTTCCAATGTCCAGCGCCTCCCTTCTCTTTCTGCCCTCGTCGAGGAGCTTCATCAATTCGTCTTCGTCTCCCGATCTTATGGCATCCGCATATTTATTGAGTTCATTTATCTCCGTTGCGATGTCTTCCAGGAGGTAATCTTTATTGTTCATGAAAAGTTCCGTCCACATGGAAGGGCTTAAGAATGCAACTCTCGTCATGTCCTGGAAAGAGCCGCCCGTAAAGCCCGGAACGTATTCACACTTATCATTCTTTACGATGCTGTTGGCCATGACATGCATCATCTGGGAGGTATATGCGATCATGCGGTCATGATGATCGGGATCCGTTACGACGAACATGCCGAACTTCAAAGGGGCAAGGAGTTCTTTCGTCCTTTCGAGAAGAGACGTATCACCCTGATCTTCCGGGACCAGGATCATGGAAGCTCCCTCATAGAGGTTATCAAGCGACCAGTCGTATCCCGATTTTTCGGTGCCTGCCATGGGGTGGCCGCCAATGAACTTAAAGCCGTTCCTGCTGCTCTTTGCAAGGGCATAGCCTTCAGCACATATCCTTCTCTTGATGCCGCATGCATCGATGACCACGGTAGATCCCGAGATCAGATCCTTATGTGAAGCAAGCCAGTTGACTGCGGCATCCGTATAAAGGCTTATGATTATTATGTCGCATAAAGCTATGGTGTCTTCATCGAGGGGAGCTGTTACTACTCCCTCCGAGATGGCTTTATCCGTTACGGCTCTTGTCCTGTTGTCAGCATATATGCTGCAATCGGGAGCATTCTTGCGGTATCCTTTCGCAAAGGATCCGCCTATCAAACCGAGTCCGACTATTCCTACGTTCATATAAATACCAACACCTTCAAACTTTCATATAATTCTACAATAAATCTTACAGGATACTGCGGACTTTTGCGACCGATGCGGCAACATCATCGAACTGCTCGAAAGTCAGAGACTGGGCGCCGTCAGACAGAGCCGTCGGAGGATTGGGATGGACTTCGATCTCAAGTCCGTCCGCACCTGCGGCAGTCGCAGCCATGGCCATGGGTTTTATGAGGCTTGCTCTTCCCGTGGCATGTGAAGGGTCTGCAACGATGGGAAGGTGAGTAAGTTCGCGAAGCATCGGGATCGCAGACAGATCGAAAGTGTTTCTCGTATAAGTCTCATATGTCCTGATCCCTCTTTCGCAGAGGATGATGTTCTCATTGCCTTCGCTCATAATGTATTCGGCACTCATCAAAAGTTCCTTAAGAGTTGCGGAAAGACCTCTTTTGAGAAGGATGGGCTTGTTGGTCTTGCCGAGTTCCTTCAAAAGCTCGAAATTCTGCATATTGCGCGCTCCGACCTGGATGACGTCAACATCTTCGAAAAGCGGGATATGGTCGGGATTCATGATCTCGGTTACGATGGGAAGTCCCGTCTCTTTCTTGGCTTCAACGAGGAGCTTGATGCCTTCCCCCTTCAAGCCCTGAAAGTCGTAAGGCGATGTCCTGGGTTTGAATGCGCCTCCGCGCAGAAGCGTTGCGCCTGCTGCCTTTACGGCCTTTGCAGTCTCTATTATCTGCTCGCGGGATTCAACGGAGCAGGGACCTGCCATTACTGCAAAATGTCCTCCGCCGATCTTGACGCCTCCGCAGTCCACCACCGTGTCTTCCGGATGAAACTTCCTGTTAGCCATCTTGAAGGGCTCGGAAATACGGGTCACGCTCTCAACGATATCAAGACCGCGGAGCATCTCTATGTCCACCCTGGTCGTATCGCCTACGAGACCCAATACCGTACAAAATTCACCGTGGCTCTCGTTTACCCTGAGCCCCGTGCTCTCGAACCAGTTGATAAGCCCTTTGATCTGGTCCTCTGTTGCGCTGTTTTTCAATACTGCGATCATGTTTATGTCCTCCTAAGTTTTATCCTGGTTAAGAAACAAAAACGCCGCCCGGTGCGATCCGTGCGGCGTATAAGGTTCCAATATCAAGTCTTTCTGATCACGCACAAATCGCTTTAGTCCTTCGGGCTAAAGTAATAATAGTTAAATGCGTAATAGTAAGAATTGCGTCTCACAAAAAGATTCTCCTTGTCAAAACTGCGCTTATTTAATCACAAGCAGTTTGTATATGTCAAGGGGTTAATATCCTATACTGTCGATCAACCAGCCTTTTTCTGTTTCGATCAAAACAAAATACTTGGTTTTTATACCGCTCTCTTCTGTAACGAGATTTTGTGCTTCTGATTTATATCTGATATCGTATGTAACAAGAAATGCTTTGGCAGAGGTGTATTTTCCAGCATAATTTGTTACTGAAGCAAATCTTTGGTCACAATCTTTGATCTCGATCAGTTTGTTGCTCTCTATCAATTCCGGTTTAAAAAAATGCGATACTGCCAGATCCTGATTATTTTCATAATCATTAACATACTTGGTTATAACTTCTGTTATTTGTTCGTTAGTTATGGAACTTGTTTCTTTATCAAGTCCACTACTTTCAGCAACTTGTGATGAGACATCATTCGAGCCTATACTTTCTATTGGAGAGTTAGTACAACTTGTAACAATAATACATAACGCTGAAACCATAAAAATATTTCTGAAAATTATATTCATAAGCATTACCCCCTGTTAATTATGTACAGTATATTCGATTGAACTAACATTTTCAGAGCTTATCTGACACGATAATCAAGTTGTATGAATTCACCGCATCTGTGCCATGAGTTATTATAATTTGGGGCGTCCAACGATGTGGCAGAACGCCAAGTACAGCATAACATACCGGAAAAAATGGAGGCAACAATAGCCCTAACCAGCATAAGTTTTCCACTCACATTTGCACAGTAACCTACCGTTGCTTTTGTGCATGTGTTCAAGCGATCTGTCAGATTCGGTAAATGTATAGAGAATTACTATCTCTGTATATCGATTAACTGAGAAAACACTATAGTTCCAGATTTAATTCTGAGTTTTATCCATTTACTTATTATTGGAATTAGGTCTCTTGCAAAAAACAATTCGTTCAGATTATATCCTTACTCTCAAAATACCCTCTTCCCAACAGATATACAGCTATCACCAGAAAACAAGCAATTAACAGACCACTGAGAGGATTAAGCCCCTGTTCATGATAATATGAGCTTCTTATCCACATAGTATAACTCCCGGGAAGGAACCAGGCTGTATAATAAGTCGAAAGAACATATAATCCGCATGTTATTGCAAAACTCGTAACAGGAGACAGGATAAAACTCACGAGCAACTGAACAAGACATATACTGATGGTGATCAGCACAGGAAGCAATACCGCAACAACGATAAGATCTGAATAACTAATATATGTCATGTTATATCCGAAGATAATCATCAGAAACTCATCCGTAACTCCAAGTGACAGATCGGCACCATGCATTAAAGCAAACACAATACATGATATTATGGCGATTATGTAGTAGAACAGGACCGACAATATGCACCAAAGCATTTTGGAAAGCCACCAGGAAGATCTGGATCTTCCGGCTGTCATCACATTTATGCCATTATCTGACAAGTCTTTTTCAGCATAATATGCAATGATATACGATATACCGATTTGAAAGATAAACCATAACAAGGGAATCTGAAAACTGTCTGATGGATCAAAACGGTAATAGTTCATACCCTTCATAGCAAAAAGATAGTAATCCATTACCGTTCCTTCGGACCACATAAAATTCAGTTCTTTTGTCCCGCACATCGCTGCAGAACACTGATATGTCGAGACAAAAGAAAAGATAACCGCAAGTACGTACATGTAAGAGCGATTTATTAATCCCAATCTGAGATCACGTCTCAAGAGTTTAAGCGTCTTCATCAGCTATATCCTTCCTGTCGATTATGGATCCGTCTTTGATCTCGTATATGATGTCACTAAGAAATTCGAGTTCTTCCTTATCGTGGCAAGCGATTATTATCAGCTTATCCCGATCTCTTATCTCAAGGAGCACCTTCTTGATATTATGGGCGCTTTCCTCATCAAGAGCATTAATCGGTTCATCAAGAATGATGATATCAGGCTCACCCATGATCGCGTTAGCTATTCCAAGTTTTTGCTTCATTCCGAGAGAATACTTACGATAAGTTCTCTTATCATCCGGATCCAACCCCACTCTCTCCAATGCAATCCTGATATCCTTAATGGAAATATTATCGGTCAGGTCAGCAAGAAGCTTCAGATTTTTAAGCCCTGTGTATTGAGGCAGGAATGACGGATTTTCAATAAGTATCCCCATACTCTGCGGAAATGTAATATCCTTGTGAAGCTCTCGGCCATTTATTATCACAAACCCGGAATCAGGAAGGATAAGACCTGATATGGCTCTCATGAGCATGGTCTTACCGGAACCGTTTTTCCCTTTAAACCCATATATCTTTCCGGAAGTCAAGGTCATGTTGATATCTTTTAGTATCACCGCGCCCTTTATGGATTTATTTAATCCTTCTATCCTGATCTCGCTCATAAGACATCTCGCTTTCTTGAAGTTACCCAGATAATAAACACATTAATGAACAAAATGACCAGAAATGCAGTGATCATTTGCCACGACTTGGTTACCACGTACTGTCTCGGGTTAAGCATTCCCAGGACAGACCAATTACCAAAGTCATTTCCTTCCATAAACATAGCAAATAATACGTATAAAACCATTGGTGTCACAACCGCTGTGAAATGACTCTTAACCACCTTGGACAGACTTAGCGAGGTAAGTGCAATAGCACCCGCAAACAAACCGTCAATAAGAATATATACCAGGCAATAAACTGCCGGATTACTTATAAATATAGTTGTAAACATATTCCTGTCAACTATTCCGATATTCATCCACTCCAGTCTTTCCGGACTATAGTTTGAAAACAAGCCTGCCGCAATAAACAGATTCAATCCAAGCGGTATCGCTACACTGAAAAAAGCAGACAAGAATGTTGCTATCCCTTTAGATATTGCGTAATGAAGCCTGGATCCTTTTATACATATGTTCTTGTCGTATCCTGTCTTTATATCCGTATAGAGAGAACCCCCGTAAGGAAGGCAGGCGAGAACCGGAAGAAGTATGTAAAACATCTCATTATAAGCAAACTGATAATCTGTCCCTATCCATGCCTGAATAAGGTACATAGGCTTAGGACCTCCTATACCAAACTGCGCACAGAAGGTAAATAAGTCTGCTGTGCATATACAGAACCCAATTAAAAGACTTATAAAAAATGTCCGGCTGTGAAACGCCCTGTACAACTCAAATCTAATAAGTTTCATACATCAAGCCTCACTGCAATCTTTTGCGGAGAAAGAGACAAAACATACATATATGTGTAATCGTCTATATTCTCCCATGAACTGTCTTTAAAACAAACCTTATTGACCGGGGTTACAAACCATATTTTCTGGCGATGGCCGGGAGCAAGACTCTCACTATGAAATATGTTTACCATAGGCATCAACCTTATATCCACGGAACTCGCCCATACCGGAGACTCAAATCCACATTCTATAAAGCCCATCACCTTTTCCCAGCTAACATCACGATCCGACTTGTTTGTAACATCAATGCACAATGAAAGGATTCTGCATTCACCATCTGCTCCATTATCAAATTCCGTTCCGAACCGGGTATTAAACTCGTTTAGTTCTTCCAGATATGATTCTGCAAAATACAGTTCCAAATCCCCGGATTCCACAGTATCACCGATATTGTAGTTTTTTGAAACAGGAGGATCCTGATTAATACTGTATATTCTTCCGGACCAAAAAACGATCAAACACAATAAAATAACAGCCATGACTTTTTTCATCTATATATCTCCCGCCAAAGACTACCTTTCCCCAACTGTGTTCACCTATTACATATACGATCCGGACCAATATGAGATAAATATCTATGTTTCATTAGACAACTTATCCACAGCAACAAAACCTTTATCTAAAGACGGATCAAATTGAAGCGGATTATCTAACCCTATAGGTTCAAATCCGACAAAATAACTGTTCTCTTCTGAAAGATCTACCCGTTCTTCAGATATTTCAAATCCTATTACACAATCAAGAGTTTCCTCATTCTTCCCAAATCTATAAAGGAAAAAATGATGTACCCTTTCATCGCCTTCTATATACTTGGATTTATCAAAATAACAATTAAGTTCCTCTTTCCCGATTGTATTATCCCCGCGAACCGCATATAAACTAAGTTCATTAATATACTCTTCTACTGGTCCTTGCCCGGCATTTGAGATCCTGCAGTGCAAAAACAGATATTTAGTCTTGGGATGTCTTTTTGAAGTATACTCATCCAAATGTTTTTCCATAAAATCATGATACTCGTCATCAGTCATACCCTTTGTTCCGTTACTCGATATATATTCATCAACCTGAGGATAATCTTTCCTCATAGCCATATAATCTGTTTTCTCTATAAGATAATCCGGATCAGGAACCTTTCCATCAGCAAAGAATTCTGCCTTGTATTTCGTCTGCTTTGCAATATCCGTATCATCCACCATCTCGTATGATAAGAATTCATATTGCACGGTATGTGTCAAATTAAAGATTATTGAAAGATCAGGCTCTGATTTTTCTGTTATTGCTTCACCAGTGGAAATCGATGTAATAAGCGAACTCTCAGTCATCTCGCTTTCCACAGTCTCTGATGTCTCGATAAATCTGTCCTTAGGAGATTTGCTGTTACTTTCTATCAAGACAACAGCTATCAAGACAACTACAAATAGACTTAAAACAAATATATATATTCGCTTCTTCATACATTACTCCAAAAGAAAAATCTCGAAGTGATTCTCATCACTTCGAGAATCAATCATATTCTACTATACTCAATTGTATATAGTATAGTTCTGTGTTGAATCAGGGCTCCATTCACCATAACTGGTAGTGTATGCATACTGTGTCCTTTTCAAATGCAATCTTGCAGTCGGATCACCATTTTCATATACGAAATTAGTAAAACTTGCTTGCGTACCATTGGATAATTGATGTGTGCTGGACCGGTTGTTCCATTGAGTGCCATTGTAACCTTGTACCGTATATTTCAACTCCGGTCCAGAAATCGGGTGTATGTAGACTTTTGTTGCATTTTCCTTGATTCGACTCGTCGTATTACCTTCAAGGTTAGTATTGTAAAAGCCATATGGTGTATCTTTAACATTCGCAGCATTTACTGTTGTATATGCCCCTGCTAATCCTGATGATACTAAAGCAGTCACTATCAATACTGTTTTAAGTGTTTTGTTCATTAATGATTCCTCCCAAAATAATCCTTAAAAACCTGTTTCCTACAAATCGCTATCTACCACATGGGTCTGCACCTCCATTACAATAGCAAAAACCAATTCCTTGCTTGCACTGATCAGAGGTGTTATACTCCAAAATAAGTGAACCCCTTGATAAGAAAACTCCTACTCATGGTTTTCTGTTGTTCATTCCAGTTGTCCGTTGGTCGCCAAACTGAACGGACAACTTTTTATTTGATAAAATGATCGCATCGACAGCAACAAGGCTGTCATCTTTCATATGTATTTGATCCGAATCCTTGCTATAACACACTGATCTTTCCATCCTCCATGTGATAGGTGAAATCTGCATGTCCCGCAATTACGGGATCATGGGTAACCATTATTATGGTTTTGCCATACTTGTCGTGTACTTTATCGAGTAATGAGATAACTTCCTCACTGTTCTTTTTGTCCAGGTTGCCGGTCGGCTCGTCGCAAAGGATCAATCCCGGATCATTGGCAAGCGCCCTTGCAATAGCGACTCTCTGCTGCTGACCGCCTGACAGCTGAAGCGGTGTATGGTCGAGCCTTTCAGATAATCCGAGGATCTCAGTCAGTTCTCTTACATACTCCTCATTAACCTTATTCTTTGAGATCAAGACCGGAGTAACAATATTTTCCATTACAGTCATCTCGTTTATGAGATTGAACTTCTGAAATACGAATCCTATCTCGCAGCAACGGAATCTCGAAAGTGCCGTATCGTTCATCTTGGACAGATCAGTATCGTTTACGATAACCTGACCTGAAGTTACTTTGTCCAGTCCTCCTATAAGGTGAAGAAGCGTGGTCTTGCCGCATCCCGAGGGTCCCATGATCGCTATGAATTTACCGTCTTCTACCGTAAGATCAACACCATTAACAGCTTTAACTATATTGTCTCCGACCTTGTATTCCTTATGCAGATCAACAGTCTTTACACTCATGCTTATTCCTCCCTTGTCTCGATCATCTTCATCTTGCGAAGATATATTATCTGCGGCAATGTGCCGATCACGACCAGTAAGAGTCCCAGTAGCAAACAACACATAAGAGCCGGAATGAAATCGTAAGAAAACAGATCAGCTGTGTATGGTATTTTGTGATACCATGGCGTATCCGATACGTCAAATTCTCCTCTTTCCAGTCTTGCTTCCGCAATATCAAGTATCTTCTGCATCACACAGACCGGAATGATCGCTATAAGTGATGCAACCAGCGGATAGAACATATTCTGAGTGTATATCATCAAACTTACCTGGTTTACAGAAAGACCGATACGCCTTAAAGTCTGAAATCTTCCGAGATTTGTCCTCGTTTTTGTATAAAGCCCCGTAATGATCGCGACTATACCCAGCAAGACAAGTGAAATTATCAATATACAAAAGATAGTCATTACCCTGTTCGTTCCGATGCTTATCTCATCCATATATTCAAATGTTGACCTGGTCTTGACATCAACAGAACCTGCCAAAGACTTATACCAGGATTCATCGAATTGATATATGTTACAACCCTCCTTCAGTTTAACCTTAACTGAAGTATAGTTCTTATCAGGAAGTCCCCAACTTTCGAAAGAGTCCGCTAGACACAGAACGCTCATTCCTAACGACGGTTCAGCATCTTCCTTTTCATCCGCGGCAAAGGCATGCAATAGTCTTACCCAATCTGTTCCGATAGTAAGATAATCATTTATATCCTGTTCGTTATGTAACACTACAATCGCACCGACTTTTGCTCCAACGCCGTATTTCTTTCCGACAGCAGCATACTTAGTGTGTGTCACTCCGCTTTCGATCTCAACATCGTTTTCATATATGATCCATTTAGGATCATCAAGATTATGAAAATCAAGTTTTTCCTCTTCATCAGATAAAAGGATGTCATCAAAGATTATTGAAGACCCGACAGGATAATGCTGCATACACAGATCCTTTAGTTCTTCAGGCACCGCCAACACCACTTCTTCACCGCTTCTGATCTTATCAAGATCTACCTGTCCTGAAATTACATCCTCTTCCAGAACTTTCATCTCATTTGCAGTCAATCCGACCGTAGGAAGTTCATACATACGGGCATGAGGATCATATCCCAAATATTCAAATATCTTCTCTTCAGCCTTTATTGCATCTACCCTGATTGGATTGTCCGACTGACGGTAGTTCATCAGACGATTTCCGAGAAGCAGCTTAATATCTTCTTCGGGTTCTTCATCAAAAACCATCCTTGTCGACTCGTTAAAAATTACCGCACGGGTTTCTTCGACATCAGGATTACCATTCATGAGTTCTGTAAAAGACGGTTCCACTCCCGCATCATGCCGGTTAAAAATACAGTATCCCAAATCCAGAATATAAGGATCCTTTGCGGCAACATAACCTGTTCCGTCAATGCCTAAACTGTTCATAAAACCTCTTGCTTCACCTGTCGCCTGAGCGGCAAAAGACCTGAAGAACACATACCCGAAAAGAGAAGCAGAAAGAACGATCGTCATTACGAGCATCGTGCTTCCTTCATGAAGATCTATCCTTCTGTTCATAACGCCAAGCCATCCGAATCTCAGATCAGCTGTCTTATGTCTGTTTCTTTTCTTCTTCCCGACAAATGTGCTGTCTGACGAAGATAACAGTTCTGCAGGATACATCCTGTATAAACGATTCAATGGTATTATCAGGGATAACGCCAAAGAACAGATACAGACTGATAACGACATTACTACCGGATTATATGTGATCCGTTGTATTATCTGATCAGCATTGATCCCGTCATACAACCTGAGATGCATTACTTCATTAAGTGCCCGTATCACCAGTATGTGAACTGCGTATCCCAGCCCAGTACCAATGACGGCACTTCCAATTCCGAATCCGAATATCTCGATTACCAGATCACGGACGATCTTCCTGGATGACATTCCTATGCTCCGGAGTATTGCATAGTGTTCCTTGCGGTCAGCTATTATGTTTTTCGAGAGCATATAGAGTGATACGACTTCTGTTATTATGATCAGCAAAGAGATTACCGGGAAAACGATCGCCGAATAGAAATCCCTCTTAAACAAACCATCACTTACGGCTTTGTTTATTTCTTCACGGGAAGGATCTTTAGACGGATATCCTAAGCCTACATTCCAATATTGTCCGAAATTTCTTCTGCTGACCTCAAAAGCCGTATATGGAAATCTTGCCTCATCCAGAAATTGAGAAACTTTAGCATGCAAACTCGCCGCTCCTTCAGAATAAGACCTGAAAAAGACCGTTTCTCTGCTGCATCTCCATGTATCCAGATCCGACGGATAAAAATATACTGCCGGCATCTGATAAGAAGCCGTTTCATATGCAAATTCCGGACACCTGTACCATCCGCCGACAACCTCACTGTCGGAAGCTTTAAATACACCGGATATCGTGTATTCTTTATCCTCTATATATTCGCCTTGCAAGTCAAATTTTTTCAGTAATACAGTCTCTCCGGGATACGGAACTATCCCGTATGTATTAACAACGGATACATCGACTGCTATCTCATTTTCCCTTTCAGGGTAATTCCCCCTGATAAATGTCATGTGATATATATCTTCTGACAATTCATCCTTTAATGCGATGGCCTTAAAAGATTCCGTTTCTTCAACGTTCGATACTGACCCTAATTCATAATATAGGCCGATCTCATCTGCAAACTCCGTATCTGCCAGTTTATCTTCCAATCCGATCTTGGCGTTATAAACGATCGCATCATAGTCGCCGACAAGCGTCAGACTTTCTTCCAACTCGGTCTTTTTCTCGCTTCTTACGAGTAAACCTGTTGTAGTTATAGAAAAACTCCCAAATATAATCATAACGATCAGGCAGATGAACCTGCCTGATCGCATGTCTTTCAAAAATATATTTTGTTTTGCCAGCATAGTATTATTCTATTCCGTACTCTGCATTCCACCACTTGCAAAAAGTATACCATATGCGCTCTTTTCAGATGCGGTAGTATTGTGGATCGTTGCAATCTTGGTTTTAGTTGTGGTGTTATATGTCGTCGTAAACGCAGATGAACTTACGGCAATCATACCGATAGACAGTATTTGAGAGTCAAACTTCAACTATTTTAGCCCTTCCAAGACACTGTATACATGGCTCGTCACAAGACATCCCCGTCCATTCGCATTCAGCGTACCTGTTAACACGCCCCACACTATAGAATTGCTATCAAATACTGCCGAACCGCTTTGTCCGCCTAATGTATAAATCGTGCTAGTAAATCTATATGATGAATAACTACTCATTATTCCGGGGCTTTCTTGCATAAAATAGTAGTAAGCGTTCTGATCCACATAACCAGCAGAATTTACAGCTTTATTAGTTATACTATTCGCATATCCATAACCAAACCATGACCCCGTTGTAGAAGTTGTCACTAAAACAGCCCAATCATAATTTACATCTTTTGAAGATGTATACTGTGTTGGCAGATGCCATCCTGACAAAGAAATATATGTGCTTGGAAGTGTCGATGAATTCAGAGCTTTGTATACTCTCACAACATTTGCCGTCTTGGAATATGCATACCAATAAATACCATGCGCACACGTGAATATAAGGTCATTGTAAACAAAACCTCCAGAAGAGATATTCCATGTTTCTACTGAACCATCGTTATTTAAATCAAAGCCGTTTCGGCACATCACTACGTTTTTATATGGCGAAACATTTGCATTGCTAACTGGTGACAACGAGTCTGGATAACTATACTGTTGCGTCGGAGAAGAATCCAATCCATCAAAATGAGCTGGCGAAATCAACTCAGCATCAGTATCCTTAACTACATTTTTAAAATAGCTGATATACTTCTCGCCCGAATCTACATCATATGAAAGCATCTCAAATTCGTCATTTCCAGATTGAGATTCCGTTTTGTTATCGGCAAGAATCACTTCAAAACTGAATGATAACACAAAAGAAATAATAGTAATAGGTACCAGGATTTTTCTAATCTTGAATTTCAAATTCCGCATAGTGTATCTCCTTTCCAACATAAATCTTTAACCTGTATTTTCCTTCTTTCAATTGTCCTTCGTAAAATGCTTTTTCTGTATCGATCATTACTTGCGTTGAATATTCAATGGTTGGATTATCCAAGATTGCACAGAAAGCATAATAGTCGTCATTTGCATCGAGATAGCCCGGTTTGAACTCAACTGGAATCCATCCCGTTTGTGTCTCTTGTTCCAGAAATACTAGCCAGCAGAACCAAAATCCATACCCTTTGTTTTGATTGGTTACGGTGCATTCAATATGCTTTTCATCTATTTTGTACACAGATTGTTTGATGTTTACCACAATTCGATTGTATTTCTTTTCGCAAGGTATCTCATCAAACAATGATGACTTGATCTTCTCATCACTAACTTGTGAGATGCGTCTTTCTATATCCGCCTGAGATACGGAATCCGCATATTCAATTTTTTTTGTTGATTCTACCGAAGTGCGTTTCGAACATGATGATACACATGATAAAATTACTGAAAAAAACACAAAAATCACCACTATCTTCCTCACGCAATCTCCTCCTTAATCGACTCTGATAATAGGTTTATCCTCTTTTTTCCTAACTTTCAAATTCCCATATGGGGCTAAATCTCCATAAAAAAAGTCTGTTCATTGCTTGCTCTGATCAGAGGAGTTATACTCAAAAACAAGTGAACTCCTTAATCAGAAATCTCCTACTCATGGTTTTCTGTTGTTCATTCCAGTTGCCCGCCGGTCGCCAAACTAAACGGGCAACTTTTTCTTTGCCGGATCAATAACTATCCAGGGTTCCTGATGTATCACATGTTAGTGTTAAGCTGTAATTTATGTTGCTCCCAAGAAAACTAGCCGTCCCGTGTATTCTCGCATATGCTTTCCCGTTTGTTTTACCTTTGGTTACAGATGGAGTACTGGTCCATAAACTCAGCGGTGCAGGAGTAAAACTTCCCGTTGCCGATGTGGTAGTAACATTTGTGGAAATGTAAGAAAAAGAACCATTTACCGTAATCGTAAATATCCTTACCCCAATGGAAGAATATGTGTCCGCAGATACACTGCCTGAAGTTGTATCACGTGTATCTCCGGTATCAAATAAAGTTACTGCTGTAACTGTTTGACTATCATAATTTATTCGAATCTCGAATGATATCTCCTCGCCCTCTATAGGATCAGGATTAATATCTGATCCCTGCTGGGGAGCATAAGTATCCAGTACACTTTGGAATTCCGCCCTGCTGTTGATCTGATGGGTTTCACAATACACAATAAGATTGAAATCTCGTGTCCCATTAATCTCCTCTGCGTTAATCGCCCCCCGCATAAGAGAACAATCGTTCCCATTAACAATAACGAAAGTAATTTCTTCATAGTTTTTCCTCCTGATCAATTATTCTTCATTGTAAGTAATTGGTCTATAAACAGCATAATAACTGTTCTCATTAGCATAAAACGCAATCCCATACAATAACAAAGCCACAAGTAATACTATAACTACGGCGAATATTATCAGTATCCTGTTGCGTATCTTTTTCTGATGTAATATCTGTTTCTGAATCTCCAAATGTTCTTTGCTGACATATATCGATTCTTTAAGGCTTTCAATATCTTTGGAAGTAGCTTGTTTGGAAGATATCTCCTCCAATATCTTCTTCTGTTCCGTTACTCCGTATGAAATATCGTTTATGGCTTCCTCAACTCCGGAAACAGTTGTTTCCTCACTGACGGTCGTCTCATCTTCATTTAACAGCTGCTGTGCAGATAATCCCAACAGATCAGAGATCTTCATAAGTTCATGATCTGAGGGTGTGTTGCTTTCTTTTTCCCAGCGAACAACAGATTGACGGGAAACACCTAGCTCATCAGCTAATTGTTGTTGAGACATTCCCTCCCGACTTCTATATTCTTTCAGGTGTTTTCCCAGCATTTCCTGCACCTCCTGTGTTTAATCTGCTTTATTGAAAAATAAATGTCAAGTAACAATTAGTGTTACATCCTGTAACACTATGTAACATCTCAGTCTATGAGCTGTTCGGTGGTAACCTTTTGGCTATATGAATATTATCTGGGAAAACAAGGGGAAAGCATGATGCTTTACTCGATCACTATAACAAATGCTTTCTTATACTTGTTCCCTATCGAATATCTCAGGAGGTCATCTGACTGGACAAGTCTTATCGTGTAACCGTGCATCTCGCAGATCTTGTGCGATATGAAAAGACCCAGACCCGTGCCGCCTGACGAACCCCTAGATCTGTCACCGGTTACGAAAGCCTCGAAAAGTTCATCTGCAGTTGCCTTGTCTATCGGTACTCCCGAATCGGCTACCAATACTCTCTTCTCGTCACCGTCGGTCCTGATGAAGATGCCGATATCGGTGCCGTCGGGATTATGCCTTATGGCATTGGTTATGAGATTGTTTATTACCCTGCCGAACTGCATCCTGTCTGCATCTATGATGATCTCTTCTTCGGGAATGTCGACCTCGGGTTCGCATCCCGAGTTTTCCATGTCAGTATAGTGGTCTGCAACGCATTCTCTTACGAGCTCGCAAAGATCTGTCTTTGTCTTCGTTATCGAATAACCCTGGCTGTCGAGCTTTACGTAATCGAAGAGCATCATTACTATCTCGTTCATCCTGCCTGTCTTGGCTTTGATCGCATCAAGATATTCCTGTTCAGATCCTTCCTTGACCATACCGTCAGATAGTGCCTGGGCATATCCCGAGACGGTGGTCATGGGGGTCTTAAGATCATGGACGATATCGGAGATCATGAGATAGCGCTTGCGTTCTTCTTCTTTCTGTTCTTCCTCGCGCTGCTTTTCGAGTTCCCTGAAGCGCTTGACGACCGATGCGGAAAACCAGGTGACTCCCGCAACATAGGGCGCGACGAGCAATAAGACGATGAGCAGGATCAGGAAGAACAATAAGGTTACGTTGCCGAAATTGACCTTTTCGATGAGGCTTTGAAGAGTATTGCCTTCGAGATCGAACCTGTCTGCGCCGAGAGAGGTTAGACGACCTGCCATGAACTGCAGTATCATGTCGGACAAAGCAGGCAGGAAGAACCTTAATGCATTTGCAATAAGCAGTCCTGCAAGGACCAGGAGCAGGATGAAGACATTTCCTATGTTATTAAGCTGGATGCCCTCTATCTGGGGCATGAGCATGCTGATTACCCTGGGGAGCAAAAGCCAGTTGATCACGCTGATCGCGGCAAATTCTATTATGCTGACGACCAGGAGAGTCGATATGAACCTCTTGATTATAAACTTCTTAAGCCCTGCTTCCGGTGTCATCTGATCCTTACCTTACTTCAAGCCTGTAACCTAAGCCGCGCAATGTCTTGATGTATCGTGAAGGGTCCTCGTCGAGCTTGGTACGGAGCTTGCTTATCGCAACCATTATGTTGTTGTCTGCAACAATGAAATCCTCGCCCCAGGCATATTCATATATCTGCTGTTTGGTGAAGACCCTGTTGGGATTCTTCATGAGAAGTTCCATGATCTTATATTCCACGGATGTGAGTTCCACGGGCTCACCGTTTTTCGAAAGGAAACATTTCCCCACATCCAAAGAAAGATCGCCTGCTTCTATGATCCCGCCTTCTTCGCTTCCTGCGGGATCATCCACGATCCTCCTGCAGGCGGCCTTGACTCTGGCCGCAACTTCCAGAGGATTAAAAGGCTTGGTAATATAATCGTCGGCTCCCAGGTTAAGACCTAAGATCCTTTCGGCATCGGCTGTCCTTGCCGAGATTATGATGACGGGTATGTTGCTCTCATCCCTTATGTCCTGAAGGACATGAAGACCGTCCCTGCCGGGCATCATGATGTCAAGAAGGCATAAATCAGGCTTATCGGTCTTTAAGGCCTCTTTTACCTTGTCTCCGGATGAGACCTCAACCACGTCAAAGCCCTCGTTCTCAAGATAGAGCCTTAAGAGGTTTCTTATCTCTGCCTCGTCATCTGCGATCAGTATCTTCCGTTTCATGATCTCACCTTCGTTTTATAAATCGGATAACCGGCAGGAATAACTCCTGCCGGTCATCAATACTATATCATATCCCCTATTCAATAATGAACCTTGTAATTCTCACCGCTATCAAGCTGCTGCAGCTTCAACGGGAGCCTGGCCGCCGTATCTGATCGCTTCATAGAGAGCTGCGTCAGAAGAATTCTTGTAAGGATTTACATAGAATGCTCCGAGTATGCCCAGTGTGAGTGCCGAGAGGATGCCCCAGCCGAGGAATGAAAGATCATATACGAATGCTCTCCACTTATTGCCTCTCATAAGCCTTGCGCTCTCATCCAGTGCCTGTCTCCAGTTCATGTCGGGATTCTCACCCATGATGTAAGGAACCAGTCTGTAGGAATAAGACTTGATGATCCCGGGGATCACGAAGAGGAGTGACCAAAGGAAGATAAAGAGATTGTAGAAGAAAGCTGTCTTGATGATGTTCTTGTAGTGTGAGCTGAATGCGAAAACAATGTTTGAAAGCTTCGCAGGCTCATCAAGGTTCTTCCTGAAGAATCTCTTGCATCCGAATTCGATCGGTTTGAAGAGGAATATATCCATGATAAAGGAGATCACAGATATTACCATTGCGATGATAAAGACTATCACCATGATGGCCAGACCCACAAATGAAGCAGCTCTGCCGGCTTCCCTGTTGATCTTATCAACGTCTATTGCTTTTCCGCCGTGATCCTTGATGAAATCGTTCAGATCATCGAGATCATCGATATCCTTGAAGTCTTTTGAATCGATGGTTACACCGTTGATAACGATCTCGGAATCCGATCCTGATACTCTGTCCTTGATGTCACCGAGATCATTGATCCTGTCCAGATCAAAACCCTTTAATCCGTCGAAATCTATATCGAGGTCATCGAGGTCGACCCTGACCGTCTCAAGATCCTTGCTCTTGGAATTGAGGCCTCCGACATATCCTCCGCCGAATCCGGCGCTTCCGCCGATGATACCGATGATGAGGGCTACCAGAACGGCCTTCCAATAACTTCTCTTAAAGCCGGCCTTTCCTTTGGCTTTAACTTCTTTTCTGCTCCACATAAGATTTCCTCCTTAATTCCATTAGATAAGATCTTCGCGGCCTTACGGTGTTGCCTTATTCCATCTCCAACCCCGTAAGACCGTTTTGATCTTACGTTTACGATTCTATAGAACTAACCTTAATGGAAAAATGGATAAACCTTAACTTAACCTTAACTTACGATCATTCGTATTTGAACTGATGCTCATCACTGTCTATGAGGTAGTTATAGTAGTAGATAGTGTTGCTTCGGGTATCGTAGCGGCTGCATTCGGAATATCTCGGGAGGCGGTAGGAACTGTCATTGGCAGAAAAATCGTATTCCTTGCAGTCCCTCGCATAAAAGAAAGGAAGGATATATATATCAAGTTCTTCTTTAGGATATCCGTCCAGGGCGCGGTCTTCATCCGTCATCATGAAATAATCAAGCTTAAAAGTCGGGGACGTCTTATCTTCCTTGACTCCCCAGGTAGTATCGATGTGATAGCCCTTGCCGTCTATGTCGACAAAGGTCCAGGAGTGATAACCTGTCGTATCGTCTTCGCCCCAGTTTGAAACGGCTATCGCATCAACGCCGCACTGAAGGAGAAGATAAGAATAAAGGGCGCTGAAATCCGCACAGATCCCCTTCTTGTATTTAAGGAAAGCAAGGCAGGATCCGCCAGATCTGTTGAGGCTGTCATCGTAGTCATATTCATAATTGCAGACCATGTATTCATAGAGAGCAAGACACTTTTCGAAATCGGTATAATCAGGCTTTATGTATGCATCCAATATGGCCATGATGTCCTTTTTGAAATCTTCATATCTTAAGAGAAAATCTTCTTTGGATTCCGTATAGCGGATATATCCTATTCCGTCCTTATATGATTTCTTATCTTTTTTGCTCTTCTTCTCTATCTGCATGCAGGCAAAAGGATAGAGCTGATTTTGAACGACATCATCCATGAGAAAATCGTAGATCTCTTTGCTCTTGCATTCGAAACTGTCCCTGCCTTCCTGAAGAGCATCGATCAGATTAAAGAAAGATTCACGGTAATCGTCGCCGTAGCATGCCTCAAGAAAACATGAATAGACATGCGGATCAAATTCCAGAGGCTTTATTTCTTCAGTCGTCTGAACAGTCGTAGTCTCCGTCGTTTCCGTGACGGATGTCTTTTCCGTAACAGTCGTGACTGCCGTTGAAGAAGACAATACAAGAGTCGTATCCGTTGTTTCCTCAACAGTACTTACGGCACAGCCCGAAAGCAATGCCGACAGTATGAGGACGCAAGATATGATTCTGCATTTATTCTTATGCATATTGATTTCCTTTATGGATTGAAAGGGGATCTCATTTTACCGGCACTCCGGGAAGCGCCGTTCTTTTTTCGATGCGCATCATTATGAACAGCGCTTCCCTTTTGCCGATTGCAGTATAACTCCATGAGGATCCCGATGTGAGAGAATAATGAGTGATTTATGTGACAATTATGTTTTCTTTTTCCGAAAAAAGAGGGGCGGCCTCCTGATCGAGACAGCCCCTGATATGGTCTGTATAAGTATGGAGGCTACGCCTCCTGCCCCTTAATACTTGGGCTCCAGGAGACCGTATCCGCCTTCCTTCCTCTTATATATAACGCATACAGAATCGAGTTCAGAATCCAGATAGATGAAGAAATCATGTCCCAGCATCTCGAGCTGAAGGACTGCGTCCTCAGAAGTCATGGGACGGAGAGTAAACTCCTTGCGTCTTGTGATCTTGGAATCTGCATCAGAATCCAGGTCATAGTCAGCTCCGCCGTCATCTTCGATGTAGTTGACGATCTCGGGATATTCCTTACGCTTCTTTAAGAACTTTGTCTTATTCCTTCTGATCTGGGATTCGAGCTTATCTACCGTACGGTCTACTGCAGAGAGTATCTCTTCGTCGGCAGCCTCGGCTCTGTAGATCTTGTTGTCGATCTTCATGGTGATCTCGACAGACATACGATTGCCTTCGGGACGGATCCTTACGTTCATCGTTCCTTCGTCGCCGAAGTACTTGTCAAACTTACTCATCTTGGATTCGATCTTGCCTTCGAGTCTGTTACCGATCTTGATACCGTTTCCCTGTGTAGTGATCTTCATAAAATCACCCCTTCCGTTGTGGTCTGACAAAAGGGAAGTTCCCTTTTAATAATTATATCCGAACAAAAAGGGATTTTGTATGAAATATAAATGAACTTCTATTTGTAGGATGATTCCGAGATCAGCATGATGCCGTCTTTCATCCTTAGGATAACTTCATCTTCCACCCAGTAATTACTTATGCCCAGAGGGAATGTATTTGTCATGGTTACGTTCTCACAGTCGTATGCGGAACCGGTTATTGAAACGCCGCTGCACTTTTCGCTGATCGAAAATAAAGACAGGGAGAAGCCTTCCCTCTTTTTAAGAGAAAGCTCTCCCCCCGTAAAAGTCCTTAAATATTCTTTACCGCCATAGATCTCGCATATGCCGCCGTTATCCGCAACATAGGCCATGCTCTGGATATTGGCTATCGTATGATCGAGCCTTCCTCCGAGAGCGCAGGCGATGATGATGTGATCAAATCCTTCTTTAAGCGCATGCTTTATCGCGAGCATCGTATCGCTGTCATCTTTCCTTACCGGAAATTCCAAAAGAGGGATCTCATCGGAAGGGAACTTTTCGCGGTCAAGGGAATCAAAATCCGATACCATCATGTCAGGCTTTATTCCCATCCTTACGGAATGTTCGTAGCCTAAGTCACAAGCGATGACATAGTCATATGAAATGAACGAAGGAAGTGGAGAATAATCTCCGCCTGATATGATAAGACACGTTCCCATCGTTTTTCCCTCCCTGTAAGTTAAGGGATCTTTATTCCTTTTTGGCTGTCTTCTTTGAGATCAGGAAAAGGACTAATGCGATGACTATTGCCGCAAGAGATACGATCCCTATCAAGGTCCAGTTTACACTTGCAAAGCCCGTAGCGTCAAACTCGCCGGAATCCGCATTCTGAAGATGCATGAAGATGTTTACTGCATCGAAGATGACTGCAGCGACGATAACAAGTCCTGCGATCCACTTGAGCACAGGGATGCGGGTATCTCCCTGAGTGGAAAGATTCCTGATCTTATCGCCCCTGAAATCCAGGATGGAACCGATATAATAAGCGGCTGCTGCGGTAACTATGGTCTCGGGGATCATGTAGGTTGCATTGTATCCTATGGAATAGATCAATGCTGCTTCGGAAGGGATAGAAAGCCCTGCCCATACAGTTGCGCCCGAGATGACGTGGCAAAGGAATCTCAGGATGCAGACCAGGATGCTGCCTGCCATGAGGCCCACGGGCTGCGAGGAGATCTTTCTGAAGAGACCTGCAAAAGCTATCACCATGAACGCGATGATGTAATCCAACATGATCACGGCCAAAACCGACTGCCAGGTCGTGACATAAGAAAGATTGTTAAGACCCAGGAGCTGTTCGAAGACACCGAATACGAATCCTGCGAGCAGGCCGAACTTAAAGCCGTGTCTGTAGGCGATGATTATCGCGGGAAGCATACTCGCTACCGTTACGGCACCGCCATAAGGCAGCTGAAGGATCTTGATGAGGGACAACACGGTTGCAAGAGCCAGCATGATGGCTGTTTCCGTGAGCACCCTCGTCTTTGAAATATTGTTTGTCTGTGACATAAAAAATACCTCCGATCCGGACATTAGAACTGAAGGCACGTACGAAAAAAATGTTATGGACATTTTCCCTACGCCGGCATTATCCGTCAGGTTCATCGGGTCGGCCCTGAAGCCCTCTCAGCCTAAACTCCAAAGAGTGTCAGCTCCCCGTATCCGTTATTTGTCATGCGTGATATTACTACAGCTTCCCGATTTTGACAAGACGCACCATGCAGGTTTCGATAAATTTTCTCATCTCCTGCTCATAAAGGGACGGAGCCTTGTCGTAGCACTCAATGTGATCGGCGTCGTCGATTACGACCATCCTCTTCTCGCATCTTAAGTTATCGAAGATGTGCCTTGTATTGAGGGGCTTGGTGATCTCATCGCTGCCGCCCTGGAAGATCAGGACCGGAACTTTGATCCTGCCCGCATGGACAGAGCAGTCGCAGCGGTTGATATCAAAGCCGTATCTCTTCTCGGTAAGGCGCCTTACGCCTGACATGTATCTTTGGATGTTTCTCTTCTTTTTGACCATCGTCCAGGAACAGATGAGATCTGTCAGAGTCTCTCCGGGGCTGTCCGCAATTATGCCTGCGACATTTTCCGAAAAGCCTTCCTGCTGGGCAGCAAGAAGAGCCGTAAGTGCGCCCGTGGATCTTCCCATGATGTAGATATGGCAATTGCTCCCCATCCTCTTTTTAAGGAAATCAAACCAGGCATCAAGATCGCAGCTCTCCATGAGGCCGTGCGTAAAAATGTCGCCCCCGCTCATCAGGTGGGCACGCTGGTGGATTATAAGGATGCTGCACTGCATCTGCTTCATGATCAGTCTTGCATATGCCGCCATCTTGGAGGGATGCTCATCGTATCCGTGGATCAGTATGACCGCATTACTGCAGCCGCGTTCGGCAGAGGGTCTGTAATAACCTGCAAGATGAGTTCCGTCGAATGACGTGACGCCCACGTTAAGGAACTGCATCCTGTTGGCGTAGAACCAGTTGCGGCCCCTGCCTATGACAGTCGTTCTTTCGATGGATTTTGGAGAACGGTCAACCTGGGGCATGGGGCGAGGACGGCGGAATACCTTGTCCACGATCGATGTTACGGTCACCTTGTACCAGAGGATGACCACGCCTGCGATGAGCACGACGACTACCGCCGCAACTATCGCGATCAATATTGAAGGATTGATCTCAAGTCTTGTCAGATACAAATGAATCCCTCCTCCGCCGAATCATTTCCGGATGACAGATATTCACATCCTCCGGAAGTTACGAGAACGTCGTCTTCTATCCTGAATCCCATATTCCACTCGGGAATATATACTCCGGGCTCGACAGCCAAAGTCATGCCCTCTGAAAACTCCTTATCCTTTGATCCCACATCGTGGACATTAAGGCCCAGGAAATGGGAAGTGTTATGCCAGTAATATCTCTTGACTGCTTCGGCCTTTTCTTCGTCTTCTCCTATGAGGCCCAGTTCCTTTAAGCGGTCATAACAGATGTCATGCATCAGGGCATTAAGTTTTGCGAAAGTCACTCCGGGCTTTATGAATGAGACCGCTTCCCTTCTCATTTCCTTAATGACTGCATGGAGAAGATATCTTTTATCGGACGGGTCTTCAGCCGGTGATTTCCCTCCCGTAAAGATGACGCGGGAGATATCGGCGCAATAGCCGTTGACCCTGGCTCCGCAGTCGATCTGGATATAGCCTCCGGAAACTACTTTCATGTCCCTGTCTGCGCGGCTGTGATGAAGATATAAAGAGTTCCCGTTGCATGCCGTGATCGTCGCAAAAGAGAAAACGGGACCGCTCCTCCTTGCAAGTTCATATTCAAGACGCGCATAGACATCATACTCGGTCATGCCTTCTTTTATAAAGCCCTTAAGATCTTCGATCGCATCTTCGGTAATCTTTGCGGCTTCCCTGATGCAGCTGATCTCATAGGGGGATTTTATGAGCCTCATGTCTTCCAGTATCCTGGAAACATCTCCTATCCTGTCCCCGCAGTTCTTTACGAGGTCTGCTGTCTCATTTGTAACTGAGCTTAGATCTGTAAGGATCTTTATGTCTTCCTGCCCGGTCACATCGACAAGCCAGGCTCCGTAATCTTCCGAAGCTCTTATGTTTTCGATGCCGGTAAACTGTCTTATCTCGTCAGAAGACATTCTCCTGCCGTGCCAGCGCTCTTCTTTCTCATCCTTATCGGGAGCAAAGATCATCTCGCGGACCTGATCCGATGTTTTGCTTACTGCATAGATCATGCCCTCACGGTCAAGACCCGTAAGGTATTGAAAATTAAGATCCGCGAAAAAGGGGTATTCGTCATCTGCGGTGACTTTTTTGGGCGTGCCGGAAAAAATGATGCAGCAGGAAGGCTCTTTCAGCCTTTCTGCGAATCTCTTTCTTGTCTGCTGATAAAGATCCCTGTCGATCACCATTGCCTTACTCCGTCCGAGCGAACGTTGTACTCGTCGAAGAGGATGGTGTTATTGATATAATTGAGGGTCGCGCCCGGCGATCTTCTGATGAGTCCGGGGTTACCTATAACTATAGATCCGTCCGGGACATCGAAATTGACATATGCTCCCGGAGCGATAAGTACATTGTTGCCGATATTGATGTTGCCGACGATTATGGCATTCGCGCCGATCCAGACATAATTGCCTATGTGAGGAGACCCCTTCCTCTTGCCTCTGAACTGGGTTCCTATTACGACACCCGTGGATACGTTGACATTATGGCCTATTACGCTCTTGGGGTGGATTATGACCCTGCCGAAGTGGGCAAGATAGAAGCCCTTGCCGATATCCGTATCGTAGGGGATCTGGAAATGGTATTTGCGCGAGAGTCTCTCCAGCCTGAAGTTCATGAAGCGGAACTTGAGCTTGAACAACTTCTTCATGATGCCGTCATGCTTGGAGATCTGGTCAAAATAATATCTGGTGCGCCTCATGGTGCTGATATAACTGAATTCCGGACTGGACATGCGTTCTTCAAGATAGCAGGCATAGATATTCTTATACCTGCGCGTATTGCCCGTATATCTGAACAGATCGGCATAGATTATGTCTTTAAGTTCGTCTGTCATCCAAGTTCTCCGGAAATCAAATCTCAAGAAAATTTTATATCTTTTATTAGAATAACTCAATAAAAAATTGAGTCCCTTGAGGGAGCCGAAGAATAAGTTATCGACTTGACCTGCCTTTAATAGTAAACTTGGTGTATGAACTCATTTTGAGGAGGATCAGACAATGGCTAAATATGTATGTCAGATTTGCGGATATGTATACGACCCCGAGATCGGTGACCCCGACAGCGGCATCGCACCCGGAACCGCTTTCGAGGATATTCCCGAAGATTGGGTCTGCCCCATCTGCGGCGTAGGCAAGGACAGTTTTGCTCCCGAAGCTTAATCCTTGTCCTTCCTCGGAGGAGGAAAACTGTAATAGACCTGACCCGGTTTCGTGCCGCCGCGGAGGATGTCCATCTCTTCTATAGTGACGAGCTGATAGCCGCGGCCGATAAGTTCCGGCACGATCGTCTTGACGGCTTCCGCCGTTGACTTCATCCTGTCGTGCATGAGGACGATGGAACCGTCGTTGGTGCTCTTTTTAACTTCCCTTATGGTCTTGTCGGCATTGTCGTGAGACCAGTCTTTCGTGTCCACGGACCAGTTGATCAAAGGCATGTTGACGGTCGATTTGACCTTCTCGTCGGCAGCGCCTCCCGGCGGCCTTAAGTATTTTGTGCGGACACCGCAAAGTTCATATACGATGTCATCAGTCAAGGATATCTGTTCGAGGATATCCTTTTTTGATAATTTGGTCAGAGTCTTATGATTCTGTGTGTGATTTGCAGTAAGGAAGCCTTCATCATGCTGACGGATGATGGCATTCTTATGATCGGGAACATCTTCCCCGTTGATGAAGAATGTTGCCTTCTGATTATATTCGTTGAAGACATCCATTATCTTCTCGGTATACTTGGACGGACCGTCGTCAAATGTAAGCGCCACCATGGGCTTATCGCCGTAGACAACTCTTGTTATGAGGCCTTCTTCAGCAACATAGTAGATGTTGTTGTCCTGAACGACGCGGCCCTTCTCTGCTGCCTTCTTATTCTTTATGAGATACTGCTTTCCATCTGCTTCGGCTATTCCGTCAGTAACGACTTTGCCGTCCTCGCCGATAAAGACCTTATCGGATCCTTTTGTCTGCCATCCTGCCTTCTTCTCATCCGTTGAAACAAGACCGGAAGGATTTGTTGTTGTGTATGTGATATCCGTTGTAACAAGAACACTGGAATTGTTGGATGCTGATGTCTCTTTTTTTGCCCGATCGATGCCATGCTTTAACCAAACGGCAGCAACTCCCGTTCCGAGAACGAAGATGATTATCAATGCACTGACTACGCTGCCCTTTAGCTTTTTCATGCCGCACCCTTTTCCTAAGTTGTCGTTGAGGTAATAACTATTCTAAGAGGCTGGGCGCAAATATCAATTTCCAACGTGTTACATTTGATTACAATTGTTTTACCTGAAGGCAAATGTCAGTCTTTGATCTTCCTTTTGTTCAGCAGATAGAAGACGGTTCCCGTTATTGCAAGTCCTACGGCGATGCCTGCAAGGAGCAAGATGAGGAAGGTCAGAGAGTGTCCGTTATCGATATTGGTAAAGCCGTAAGGATAGTACTGATCCCACTGATCTTCGGGGATCGCTCCTCCGATGGAATTCCTGTATGAAAGGAAACGACAAATGACCGCCGTCCAGTAGATGACGGGAGCTGCAAGCGCTGCAAAGATAAAATGGACTTTATATGAATTGCGCTTATCGCAAAGGATGCCGTCACCAATGTAAAGTATGGGAAGAAGGAAATGCTTAAATGTGCTTCCCGGTGTCCAGAAACCCGCAGTCCAGAGCTTATCGGGAAGAACGAAAGCCGACACAACGAAAGTTGCAAAGATCATTACTTCGGCGCAGAACTTGAGCAGGCGGAATGCTTTGTTATCCAATATCGCTTCATTCCCTTTTGCCTTGGACATGATGGTCCCGGCATATGTAATGAATGTCATGATCGCGGCAAACCAGACCGACCAGTTTGTAAAGTAGAGCATGACCGGTTTAAATCCGAGAAAAGACCAGATTACCGCATTGATCGCGACCGTCGTAAGGATGGAGCGGTAGATGAGTCTGCCCGCAGTGTTTTCGTATAAGCATTTCATACAATCGATACCTCCCTTTTTCAAACGACTTTAATTATACAACTTGCAAGAAAGGCTTGCGAGATGTTTGTTATATCGGAGAAGAATCCTGCCGCCGAAAGAATGCGCCCCTTGGTTTATAATTTAAAGCATAATATCGGTGGCCCGCTCATGCCATCGGAAAGGCGGTAAATTATGAGTAGAACCTTGGAGGACGTCCTTGCCATGATCAAGGACAACGGTATCGAGATGATCGATTTCAAACTGACCGACATCGACGGCAGATGGAGACATCTTTCCATACCGGCAGACAGACTCTCAGAGAAAACAATGACGGCAGGAATCGGCTTTGACGGATCCAATTACGGATATGCTCCCGTCGAGAATTCCGACATGGTCTTCGTACCGGTACTGGATTCGGCAGTAATAGACAAATATGCCGAGATCCCCATGCTGTCCATGATCGGTGACGTTAAGGTCATCGAGATCCCCGAAAACAAACCTTTCGACCAGTATCCGAGAAATGTTGCCAAGCGCGCTCTCGAATACATGAAGGAGACGGGCGTTGCGGACACCATGATCATCGGACCCGAATACGAGTTCTATGTTTTCGATGAGATCGGCTACGATGTCACATCCGAAAATCTCTCGGTAAACATCTTCTCAAGGCAGGCTCACTGGGCTTCCAATTCCGAGGACAACAACTACGGTTATCAGATCATCAAGGGCGCAGGCTACCACGCTTCCCTCCCCATGGACATCTGCAATGACTTAAGATCCCGCATGTGCCTCGCGATGGCAGACTGGGGCATCAATGTCAAATACCACCATCCCGAAGTCGGCGGCTGCGGCCAGAATGAGATCGAAGTCGAACTGGGCGAGATGTTAAAGCTCGCAGACGACACCATGGCTGCAAAATATGTCATCAAGAACGAATCTGTCCTTGACGGCAGGACTGCAACCCTCATGCCCAAGCCTCTCGCAGGCGAAGCAGGCAACGGCATGCACGTTCACATGCTCTTAACCAAGAACGGCGAACCCGTTTTCTATAACCCCGACAATTACGGCCAGCTCTCCGACGAGGCTCTCTGGTTCATAGGCGGACTCCTTACTCATGCAAGGTCTCTTTGCGCTATCACAAATCCTTCGACCAATTCTTACAAGAGACTCGTTCCGGGCTTTGAAGCACCCGTTACGATCGGCTACGCCATGGCTAACCGTTCCGCAGTCGTCAGGATCCCCGCTTATGCGAAGACCCCCGACACCAAGAGATTTGAGCTCCGTAACCCTGATGCTACATGCAATCCTTACTATGCATATGCAGCTATCCTGATGGCAGGTCTTGACGGTATCGCAAACAAGATCGATCCTCACGAGAAGGGCTGGGGTCCTTACGACTTCAACCTCTTCGATCTGTCTGAAGAAGAAAAGGCCAAGATCGAAGGCCTCCCTTCTTCCCTGACCGAAGCGATCGAAGCACTGGAAGCTGATCACGATTATCTTACCAAGGGCGGCGTCTTCCCCGAAAGGCTCTTAAACCAGCTCATGAAGCGCCTCAAGAAGACAAATGCCGAACTTTCGAAGATCCCTCATCCGGCCGAATTCGAGATGTATTACGATCTTTGATCCTCATATCAGGCATATAAGAAAGGAGCCGCCCGTGCGGCTCCTTTTATTGTTTCAAACTTCAGATCTTCAAGGGATCATCTTGCCAGTTCCTCCAGGATGTCAACGCATCTTTCGAGACCTATCTTTCCGCTGTTAAGGCAGATGTCGTAATTGGGAGCAAATCCCCATTCGAGATCCGTAAAGAACTTATGGTTCAAAGCTCTTCTCTTATCCTTATCGGCGATCCTCTTCTCGGGCTTGACATCCGTCTCGCCGTAGATCTCGACCACCCTCTTCTTGCGGAATTCCATGTCGGCGCAAATAAAGGCATTCAGAACATCGTCATATTCCCTCAGGATATAATCGGCGCTTCTTCCGACTATTACGCAGGGCTTGCCCGAATCTGCGATCTGTCTTATGAACTTGCTCTGCTCGGTCCAGATATAATCGTTGGCAGACATGCCGTACATCACGCCCGGCATCATGGAGCCGGTATCAAAACCGTAGGAGAAGATGGTCTTGCCGGGAGATCTCTCTCCCTTTTCGGCAATGAACTGTTCGGAGAACCCCGTCTTTTCCGCAACGGATTCGATTATCTCTTTGTCGTAATAATCGTAGTCTAATCTCTTGGCAAGTTCCTTGGCGATCGTCCTGCCGCCGGAACCGAACTGTCTCGAGACCGTTATGATCTTCTTTGCCATGTAAGACACCTCCTTCTCTTCTCTTTTACAAAACTATTGTTATGTCCAGCTCAGATTGATCCTTACTATCTTTCCGTCCTTTACGACTATCGGCTGGAGCAAAGCCATACCTGTGGCAAAACCGTTGGATCTTAAAGTATATTCGTCATTGGTAAAGGTACTGCCGATGTAGTACGCCGAATCCAAAAAGGGATTGCCCGTCTCACCATGTGTTTTCTTGTATTCTTCGATATCCTCAGCCGAATAGAGCATGGCAAAGCCGTCATAGATCTCCACCTCTTCGGATATGGGAAGAAGGGCCGTTCCTAAGTACTTATACTCGGGAATGTCGCTGGCGCCGTAGAGCTGCATGTATTTGCCCTGCATCTCTTCAGGAAGATAAACATCATCAAGCCAGAACTCTTCTCCCTCGAAAGTAGATTCAAGACCGGACGTGCCCTCATCGACCATGAATGTCTCGCCGGATCCTTCGAAAGTGACCTTATCGCCGGATTTTAGTTTTTTCGCATCCTCGATCTTGATATAAGATCCTTTCCCGTATGTAAAAAGGAAATATTTACCGTCCTCTGAATAAGCGATATTATCACCGTAATAATATCCGTCCTTGATGCTCTTCTCTATCGTAAGGTAAGGATCCCTCGTATCGAAAAGTGCAGGCAGGCTCTTAACGGTCTTATAACTCAGCATCTTTTCGGGTACAGCGTAGTCCTTCCAAAAGCCGGTATCGTATTCGATCAGCTTGTCTCCGTCCGCGCAGTATGATTTCCTTGTCGAATCTGATGCAAGGATCAGAAGGACCCAGAATGGACCGTCAACATCCTTATCGTAGTCAACAAAGAAACCGTATGTCGATCCCGGATAATCCTCCTCGAATCCGTCAATGAATGACATGAACAGATCATAGAATTTGTTATCCCTGATCTTTCCGCTGTCAGGGAGGCCGTCAGCCTTTGCAGCAAGATCGGAAGAAGACGCGGAAGTCTCATCTGTATCTTCCGAAGTATCCTCTGCTTCAGAAGTGGTTGTTGTCGTTGCTTCCGTTGTTGTCGTAGTGGTGATCTCTTCGATTGCAGAAGTTGTCGTCTCTACGGTATCCTGCGTCGGAGTCTCGTGCACGATGTTACATCCTGCAGATGCAAGAAGCGACATTGCAAGCAAGAGTGCAATGGGTTTCGGAAATCTCTTCATAATGTTCTCCCCCTCATTATTCATACATAGATTATACTACGGCGGAGAACTCCTTGGTATCTCTTACATGTTTTCTATCTTTATGTCTGAAAGATCGAGCTCGTCTTCCTCATGAAGATCCCGGCTCATTACGGGATTAAGTTCCCTCATGTACCTGTCCCTGTTCCATGATGCAGTGGGATCACCCCTGCTCCTGTCTTTCTCCATTATGGGTCTTGCCAGCTCAACAGCCCTCTCAAATGCTCTTTTCTGGAAGAAGTTTGCGATGTAGACCCACAAGAGTATGAGCGCAATAAGTACAAAAGCACATATGATGATCGTGAGAGATAATTGAGGATAGACGAGTGTATAAGATCCCATAAGGTTCTCCGTCTCGATCTCACCCGTTCCGCGGCCTCCCAGGCACAAGAAGAATCCCATGACACAAGCAAAAAACATGACGGAAATGACCGACCATTTTACGATGCTCTTTGTATTTTGTCCTACTCTGAAGATCTTAGGGATCTTCTCTTGCTGAACCCTGTAAAAATATTCTACATAATCGTTTTCCATGATCCCTCCGAAAAACTAAATAACTGCCGTCAGAACCTTTTACCTTCCTTAACGGTACAAACTCAAATGTCCGTCAAAGGAGGGATCGTTATATCCGACAGATCCAATTCATCTTCGTAATCGAAACCCGGCATCCGCTTATATTCGGTCTTAACATTATCCTCTTCTTCTTCTTGCTGTCTTTGATCTCCGGAAGACTTGTCGCATTCGATCATCACCATGACTTTTGCGTTTGCGGCATCATCTGCCTGGCGGCGAAGACGGATGGCCGTTTTGTACCACCAAAGCACCAGTAAAATCAGGACTGCTGCAGCGGCGGCCACGATGAATGCCAATTGCGGATAATCTATCCGCCAACGTGTACATGACACTCTTATCACCATCTTTCCCATGCTGCTGCCTCCGATGCAGAAAAAGAGACATACTAGCGCGGCAACTGCAACTATACCCATTATCAGGAACTTTATGAGACTTTCGGTATTCTCCCTCAATCTGAACAGATAAGGGATCTTCTTTCTCTCTTCCTCATAGACGAGCGAAATATAATCTTCCAACATAATATTGCCCCCCAATATTATTTCCTTAAACCAATACCGACATTATACTACGATATGTTTTTTATTTGTTCCGCTTCTTTGCAAAAGCAGTCATCATCACATACATATATGTAATATATACATATCGTAATGTACTCCAAAGCCCCTGATTCATTGGTTTTGTGCATTTTTGATATAAGAAAATCTCCCCGCAAAAATCCGACTTATTCAACCTGTAAAATCGTATATCACGGGATACGATTTTCCTTGAATACGGGCGGGGTTATTTTATAATTATCTCAGGAGAAGAAAGGAGGGCAAGAAAATGCCTACAAATTTAAATCTCATTTTGGCGGCAATCGGAATCGCCATCGCGGTCATTCTGGTCATTGTCATTATAGCAACGAGCTACGTAAAGGCACCGCCGAACAAGGCCTACATCATCACAGGTCTTAAGAGGAGACCGAAGATCCTTATCGGTAAAGCAGGCTTGAAGCTCCCCTTCCTTGAGAGACGTGACGAGCTTTTGATCGAGCAGCTGTCCATCGACATCAAGACCGGGGACTTCGTACCGACAGCAGACTTCATCGGTGTCAACATCGACGCAGTCGCAAAGGTCCAGATCAGGACAGACGATGAGGGCATCAAGCTGGCAATGAAGAACTTCCTCAACATGAACAGCCAGCAGATCAACGCCCAACTCGTTGACTCACTGCAGGGTAACATGCGTGAGATCATCGGTACCATTGACAGACTGGCAGATATGATTGACAGTTCGGATGAAAAGTCTATTACGATACAATCATTAGGTAAAGATAAATATAGGCTGCTCCCACAGCAGAAAGCTATATATGCGGCTTGCAAGAAAAATCCCGGAACGCTGACATACAATATGCCGGTGAGAATTGCGTTATCTTCCGATATAGATAGGGAAAAGATCAAGTCCTGCCTGACTAAAATTGTTGAACATCATTGTTCCTTGAAAACTTACATAAAAGCAGAGACAGACAACGTTTACGGCATTTATGACGCTAACGTCAAAATATATTTTGAAGAATATTCCGATAATAATATAACCGATTTTGTTCGTCCGTTTGATCTCTCTAAGGCTCCTTTAATAAGATTTGCGTTTACAGAAACTTCGCTGCTGTTTGATATGCACCATATTATCGGTGACGGCGAAACAATAAATATCATTCTTCGCGATCTTGCAAATCTTTACGGTGGAGGAAAGCTAACAGATGTTCCTGTGCAGTATTCCGATTATTCAGAATATTTCTATTCACAGGATCACTATGCCCATAAAGTATTTTTCAAAGAAATGCTGAAATGCGACTTTGAGCCTGTTGTACTCCCCGAAAAGAAACATATTACTGAATCAAGAGGGACTTCAAAATTCTACAATATTAAGAATTCAGTTTTTGATGCGGCAAAAAAGTTTGCGCATAGGAACGGGCTTACCGATACTATGCTGTTTTTGGGCGCTTGGGGCATTTTGTTGTCGAAATATACAGCAAAGAACGACATTCTTAGCAGCATAATAATGTCAAACAGAATACACAGTGAAATAAAAGATACTGCCGGAATGTTTGTGAACACTTTACCTGTATTTATGAATGTTACCGGAAGTGTATCTGATTATTTCAATTCGGTCAAGAATACAGTTCTTGGAATTTATGAATATCAGGAATTACCGTTCTTTGATATTGCAGAATTTGCTGGCATGAAAGACAAGAGTGTTATCAATACCTCTTTTGTTTATCAGGCGGATGGAACGAAAATGCTTGATGTCAATGGCGAATCTTTTGCTCCCGAATTGATAGAAACACATACGGCGAAGTTTGACCTGTCGTTTGAGCTTACCCCGTCCGATAATGGTTGTACATTAAGGATAGAATACAATACCGATAAATATGACGATTCCTTGATCGAAAGGCTGTACAAGGGATATATCGGAATACTGGAACAGTTATCTTCGGAAATGTTAGCGGATATTTCTGTTCTTGATGAAGATGAGTATAATAAAGTCATATTTGATTTTAATGATACTGCTGCTGATTACCAAAAAGATAAATGTGTTCATGAACTTTTTGCGGAGCAGGTACAGAGAACGCCGGACAAAATATCACTTATTTTTGAGGATAAGAAATTCACATACAAGCAGCTTGATGAAATGTCAAATTCTCTTGCACATTATCTCCGTGAAGAGATTGGAATAAAGTCTAACGATGTTGTACCGGTCATAGCAAAAAGAAGTTGGCATATAATTGTTGCTATGCTTGGCATATTAAAGTCTGGTGGTGCATATCTACTAATTGATTACCAATACCCGAATGACAGAATAGATCATCTTGTTAGCGAATGTAAAAGTGATGTAATAATAACATTTGGTTATAGATATGAATCTATTAAAAAAATAATAAAACTCGATAAATTTGATTTTAATAAATCAAATTATGGAACAAGAAATATTAATAAATCAAATGATATTTTCTGTTCTATTCACACATCGGGATCAACCGGTGTTCCAAAACTATCAATATTAACACACAGAAATATAAATCATTATATCAAATATGCAAGTGCTTTTTTTGAAAATGTTAATCAAACAATTGCCTCAACAACCATAGCTTTCGATGCTTTTGTTCAAGAAACAATTGTATCTTTATGTAATAATACAACTGTTATTTTACTTAATGAATACGAAATAGCTAATGTACTTGAGTTTGAAAAACAAATAGATTGTTATTATTATTCCTTTAATTTTCAG
>JAIKVV010000054.1 GCA_024685385.1 Saccharofermentans sp.
TGGTTCATCAGGCTGATGTAGATCTTATTTCCGTAGCGGGATACAAGGTAGTCCAGGATATGCTTGCTGTCGAAAAGCTGCCCAGGCAGCATCAGATGGCGGACTATGGTTCCTTTGAGCATGATCGGCAGGTCAGGATCAGATTCGTCCAGGACGACTGGTCCCGTCTGCCTTACCATCTCGTCCGTTGCAAGACATGCTTTCGTGAAATAATCCGCTGCATGTGCAAGAGATGAAGACAGGTCCTTTGAATAGAATTTGATGTCCGTAAGGTAGATATCGATAAGTCCGTCCAGCATCTTCAGAGTCGAAATTTCTTCGTAGCCTGATATGTTGGCTGCGACAGGGATATCAAGTCCCCTGCTGCGGGCTATCTCGATGCTTTTTGCTACTTCAGGAGCATAATGCATGAAGGTTACGAGATTTATGTTATGAACGCCGGAATCACGGAGCTTAAGGAAACTGTCTGCAAGATCTTCTGCTTTCATAGCTTTTCCTTTGCCCGAAAGACCGTGGGAGATCTTGTGATTCTGGCAGAAGATGCAGCCTAATGAGCAGCCTTCGAAGAAGACCGTGCCCGAACCTTTGATCCCTGAGATGACTGGTTCTTCTCCGTAGTGGGGAGCGATGAGATTGACCTGCGGGACAATGGGGGCCTTGCAGAAACCAAGCCCTTCCTTTTCAGTCCTTAAGGCATTGCAATGCCTCGGACAGAGATTGCAGACATAATCCATCAGGATACCTCACGAGTGATCAGTTTCTAAGATTATACGCAACTTTGCCAAAAGAGTGACCTTCATTGCGCGAAAATACAGTTTAATGACATATTCCCCAATCTGTAAAAGTTGGCTGATATAGTGGTAAAATCTCGTTGAACAAAAAAAGGAGAGATCCTCTTTCATGATCGGAAGTTTGCACGAGGAGTGCGGAGTATTCGGAGTGTACGGTGCGCCAAGAGATGAGATATCGTCTCTTATGTACTACGGCCTGTTTGCCCTGCAGCACAGAGGTCAGGAAAGCTGCGGCATAGCAGTTAACGACGATGCCAAGATCACCTGCCGCAAGGACATGGGACTGGTAGGAGAAGTCTTTAACCCCGAAACTCTGGAATCTCTCAAGGGTACCATGGCGATAGGTCATGTAAGATATTCCACGACCGGCGCTTCCACTGCCGTTAATGCCCAGCCTCTGGTAACGCATTATGTCAAGGGAACGCTTTCTATAGCCCATAACGGCAATCTCACGAACTGCGATAATTTGAGAAGAGAACTCGAGGATAAGGGCGCGATCTTCACGACCACGACCGATTCGGAGGTCATATGTTACCTCATTGCAGGTCTCAGGAGTTCCCTTCCTTCCGTTGAAGATGCCGTGGCAGGAGCCATGTCGAAGATAAGGGGCGGATATGCGCTCCTCGTAATGAGCCCCGCCAAGCTCATAGCTGCGAGGGATCCTCTGGGATTAAAGCCTCTTTGCATGGGTAAGCTTGGCGATTCCATAGTTTTCGCATCAGAAAGCTGCGCTCTTGCAGCTACGGGAGCCGAGTTCATCAGGGACGTCGAGCCCGGTGAAGTCGTGATCTTGAGCCGCCACGGCATGAGATCCGTTTTCCCTATGGAGAAGATCAAGCCGAGAAAATGCATTTTCGAATATATATATTTTGCAAGACCCGACAGCAGGATCGACGGGGTCTCTGTTTTCGAGTCCAGGATAAAGGCGGGCGAGGTCCTTGCCCGCAAGAGTCCGGTCGAAGCCGATGTAGTCACCGGCGTTCCGGAATCAGGTATAGATGCGGCATTGGGATTTTCGAAGGAGTCGGGGATCCCCTATGTCAAGGCTTTCGTTAAGAACAGCTATATCGGGAGGACTTTCATAAAGCCGACCCAGCAGTCGAGGAAGTCATCCGTTAAGATCAAGCTCAATCCTATATCGGAAGCCGTTAAGGGAAAGAGAGTCGTTATGTGTGACGACTCGATCGTAAGAGGTACCACGATCGCAAACATCGTTAAGATGCTGCGCGATGCGGGGGCAACGGAAGTCCATGTCAGGATATCTTCGCCGCCCTTCATGCATCCCTGCTTCTACGGTACGGATGTTCCTTCGTGCGAAAACCTCATAGCATGCCATCATTCGATCGAAGAAATCAGCAGGATAATCGGCGCGGATTCCCTTGTCTATCTTTCGGCCGAAGAGCTTTCCGAGATCGTATCCGATCCCGAAAGGACTTTCTGTGATGCATGCTTCACGGGTGATTATCCCGTGACTGACGGAATAGAGGAGCAGATAAAATGACAAAGAAGTCCGGCAGGACGGGCACGGTCCTTGTCCTTGTCGTCATGATCCTTCTGCTGTTGGCAGCAGATCTTTATCTTTTGATGAAGTTCCGCGAGCGCGAGATCAGCAAGGTCAACAAGATGATAACGATCGAGTGCGGAATGCCTCTTACCGAGGACATGCTCATGAACGGCGAACCCTCTGTGGAAGAGCTGTTCTCCACCAATCTCGATGTAACGAAGATCGATACGAAAGTTCCACAGATCGTAAGCTACAGCTACTATTTCTGGAAGGAAAAGATCCCCTGCACGATATATGTCACGGATACCATTCCGCCTTCAGCGGAGGCGGTCCCCCAGCACATGTTCAGCACGGATTATATGCCCAAGGCTGAGGATGTGGTAAAGGATGTTTACGACCTTAATCCCTGTACGGTCGAATATAAGGATCTACCGAACATGGGACTTGGCGGTCACTATGATGTGGATGTCAGCGTCAAGGACTCATCGGGCAACGAGACGATTGTCAAAGTTCCTTTCGATGTCACGCGCGACACTCTTCCTCCCGAGATCACGGGGACGGAAGATAAGGAACTCTTCGTCGGGGATACCATAAGCTACCGTGACGGAGTTACGGTAAGGGACAATCTCGATCCCAACCCGGTCTTTACGATAGATGCTTCAAATGTGAACCTCAAGCAGGCAGGAACATATACCGTCACATATACTGCTACGGATTTTTCAGGCAATACGACTCAGGTCTCCATCAACGTAACCTTGAAGGTCAAGCCCGAGGGCTATGTCGATCCCGAGGTCGTCTACGATGCGGCCCGCGAGGTATTGGCCAAGATAACCAAGCCCGGCATGTCGGATCTTGAGGTTGCTTTGCAGATAACATACTGGTGCAGATATCACATCAACTACGGCAACAGGTCGGCTTCGGGATCCTGGACTGCAGCGGCTTATCAGGGGCTTACCTCAAGGAACGGAAGGTGCTACACATATGCCATGTCGGCAAGGGCCCTTTTCGATGTGGCCGGCATCGAAAACATGATCATCAAGAGAGAAAAATACGGCCGTTCGCCCCACTACTGGAACTATATCAAGATCGACGGCCAGTGGTACCACTGCGACAGCACACCGCGCCACACATACGGATCTTATGTTTTCGGCTACACGACCAAGGAACTCCAGGCTTTCCGTGTAAATAACTATAACGGCTACTATTACACCGTCGAAAACTTCCCCAAGAGTGCCAAGGATTCGATCCAGAGCAGGATAGATTACCCTAACCACCGCATAATCAACTAAGGCTTGCAGCATGGGAAAAACAAAGAAAAGAACCGTTCTTAAGGCGGCTATAGTCATAACGGCAGCTCTGTTTGTTCTTTCTGCGGCAGCGACATGGATAGTCCATTCGTTAAAGGTGAAAGCAAGGACTCAAGAACTGCTCCCCAAAGTTAAGGCATATCTTGCCGAAAACTATGGTCAGGAGTTTTCCGGTGAAGCCGAACTTAAGCTCTATTCCTACGATTCGGGGTCCTTCCGGGGAAGATCCAAGATCCTTCCTTCCGGCATGTTCTTCGAGATCGACGAAGCTCCGGACGGCTACTACGATGACATAGTTGTAAATTTCCTGAACCGGAACAAGGAATATGAGAAAGCTTTCGGAAAATATCTTGCAGATAAGTACGGTCTTCCCGAAAACATGCACTGCCAGGTGCATATCACTAAGATAGACTTCACGGGATATAAAGACGGGGACGATACGGCAAAGCTCTACGGCAGGACTTCCTATCAGATAGCAGGCGTTACGGTCGAAAAGGAGCCTGAGGACATCACACAGGAGAAGTTCAAATCGCTTACCAAAGAGATGCTGGATGAATATATCCCGCGCATGGAAGAAGACACGATGAAATTCTTCATGATCTATGTGAAGGATAAGGAAACGCAAAATACAGTCGGAAGCATACAGATAGACTTCCCTTCTGCCGATACGATGAACTATACTGTAGTACAGATAGAACGCCGCATCTACGAGGGCGCCCCGGATACGATCTGGGACGATGTATTCTATGCAGAGGAGATCTAGTTATGTCTGAGTTATTGAGCAAGATCAATTCACTTGCGATCTTCCGTGACGTGAGGACGAAAGAGCCTTTCATAAGCCTTGCGAGGTTCCTTATGGCAGTCGATGAGGTCGGTCTGCCGCAGGAAGAGATAATCGAAGCATATTCAGAGTTCGTGGGGGAAGTATATTCCATCTCATCCGACGGGGATTTCTCCGAATGCGTAAAGAAAGCCGTCATGGATTCCGACAATCCTTACCGGACCGCCTGCATCGAAAACAAAAAATCCGAAGGAAAACAGAGCATATCCGCTCTTCTCACCATGATGGCCGATAACGAGCTCAAGCTCCTCGACGAGATTGCATCCCTGTCCTATCCGGATCTTGCAAAATACATCTTCTACGACGGCTACATACCCCAGTTCAAGAGCTCGGGTCTTCACATTTCCAAGAGTTATAAGTCCATGATCGACCGCCTTACCTGACAGGCGGTCGTTCCTGTTACCGTGGAATATCTTAATGATAAATGATAAAATATAACATATTGCTGAGTGTGGGATAGTGTACCCGGAGGGTCCGGATCCCGGATAAAAGGAGGCATGATATATGGGTATAGGTAGAGGAAAAGGAAAGAAACTGACGAGCGGGGTCCTGAGCCTTGCCATGATGTTGGGTGTATTCTCCGGGATGAGTTTTACGGTATTCGCAGACGAAGATGATGGATATGACCTTTATATCGGAGGAGAACGG
>JAIKVV010000091.1 GCA_024685385.1 Saccharofermentans sp.
TCAAGCATTAAGAGAAAAAGAGGTTAAACATGGCAACGTTATGTAAAAATTGCAGTCATGCACTGTTTTTTAATCCGAGATCTCAGATGCTCGAATGTTCTTACTGCGGGAGTTCTTTTGCGCCCGAAGAGATCCAGTCAGAAGCCAAAGAATTTAGGGAAGACCTGAAGGCGGAAAATGCCTCTGAGATCTATAACTCCCAAGATGAAAAGCTCATGGACTGCTATGTTTATTCCTGCAGTGAATGTGGCGGCGAGATCATAGTAAACGGTACTGAGGCGTCGACGACGTGTATTTACTGCGGCAACCCGAATGTCGTCTTCAGCAGGATAGCAAAGCAAAAGCAGCCTGAATTTATAATGCCTTTCAGGATCACGAAGGAGAGAGCGATAACCCTGGCAAGAGATAAGATTAAGAAGGGTGCATTTGTGCCCGGGGCGATCAAGAGATTCTCCGTTGATTGCTGCAGGGGGATATATCTGCCTTACTGGATCGTTAATGGCACCTATTACGATACGGTGATCGTTGAAGGTTCTGTAACGGAAGACAAGAAGACTGTTAAGAGGTATTTCGGACGCACGGGACATCTCAAGTTCAATGATCTTCCTATCGATGCATCCAGGGCGCTTTCAGATGACAGCAGTTCGAAGCTTGAGCCTTTCGATCTTACGCATTTGAAGCCTTTTGACGAGGATTATCTTGCCGGCTTCTATTCAAACGTATCGGACGTTACATATAGTGACATAAGAATGACCGCGCAGAAGAGGGGACAGGAGTTTTTTGCCGAAGCGGCAATCAAAGACGTTGATGCATTAGACACGAAGGTCGTAAATTCATATCCGTCGATACAAGTCGACAGCGACGTGAAATATGCAATGCTCCCTGCCTGGTTCATTACTTTCGATTACAAGGATAAGCACCACACCATCCTTGTTAACGGCGACACGGGCAAAGTGGTTTGCGCTCTGCCGTGGAAGAAGGCGCTGTTCAACACTCTGCTCCTTACTATTGCCGTTATAGCGACGGCATTGTCGTATTATGTATTTTGGGTGATACTGACGTCGATGTTTAAGGGTCCTGAAGTGGACATCGATAAAAACGATGTAAGGATATTGTTGTTCATCGTTGTCGGTATCATCACGCTCTTCTCGACAGGAGCCCATAAGGTTAAGAGAGTTGTGGAAAACATCCGTCTTACGCAGGATAAGGCGATGTTCAACTTTACGAAGAAAAGGCAGGGATAATGTTATGGTCATAATCTTTTTCTCTTGTCTTTTAGCACTCGGGTTCGGCTTCGGACTGGCATTCTGGATCTGCGGATCCATGCTCGATAAATCCAATAATATCGGTGACAGCCGCGGAGACAGCACGACATACAATGCCGAGACTGTTTTTACTTCCAAATGCAACAGGATGGATAAATCTGCGGGCGAAGCGTATTTCAAGCAGAATGCCACCTGGAAAGCAGACACCAAAGGTCCTGCAGGTTACGAGCAGGTCAGAAGGCTGACCGAGGAAGAGCGCAGGAAGAAGGCAGAAGAGGAGAAAAAGACCAATGTTCCCAAAGGTGCTTTTGTCTCGAAAAATACAAGCGCTTCTTCCGAAGAATACGATACTTCGGATTGGGAGAAGCGTGTCGAGTATTACTGTTAAGACAGATTCACGGGGTCATATCCCGGTGCCGCGCTGTGCTATAATCGGATGTGTAAGATATAGATAATTGGAGGTTTTAACCATGAAAAAGATCTTTATAATTTTCCTTTCAGCGTCGCTGATCTTGTCGTTTGCGGCGTGCAGCAAGGCACAGGAGACTAGCAAATCAAGTGAGACTGAAAATACAACGTCAGCTTCGACCAAGGAAACCACAACCGAACCTGACAAAGGCAGCGATGAAAGCAGCGATACGGAAACTACAAAGAATAATGCAGATACAGGTGCCATAGTTTTGCTTCCCGGTGAGCTCTATCAGTTTGATAAGGACGCTGACGGCGGTCCCGTGATCAAGGGATTAACGGTGAAAGGCAACCGCCTCGGCTCAGGAGAATTTAATGCGAAGGATCCTGACGTAAAAGGCATAAGATGCGTTTTCGAACTGAACGAATGGGTCGAGTTCTATCCCGATATTAACGGCAGCGGCAGTTTGTGGGTCTATGTATTTAAGCACGCAGACGATGCTAAAGTTTACAAGGATATGGCTTATACCGAAGAGGATACCAATGTGCTCGCCACCTGCACTTTGGAAAAGCCCGGTGAAGCAGGCGATCAGTGGGGCGCTTTCTATCTGAGTCCGGATTACGCACAGCCCGGCGTTCACGATATCGTATTCGTTAAGGACGGCAAAGCAGTTGCGGTAATGGAAGCCAAGTTCTTCGAGGCTGAATCACTGGGAGATAAATCAGATGATGATCTCCGCGCTATGATGAAAGATTTCTGATGAATTGATCGTTAAGACATAGCCGGAGGAACGATTCTTCCGGCTATTTATTTGAATAAGAATATAACCGGTTTATCCTTATGAATAACAGCAGCAACCGCGAATTTAATAAATTGAAAGTCTGTTACAGGGCTTTTGTTGACCGTGCCATGGATCAATATGGCTTTGCAATTCATCACGCTAAGATCGAAAAGCGCAAGGAAAGCATTATGTGCGTAGAGACCGGGAAAGGGAAATATAAAGATGTACCGGTTCTTGAAGTTTCCTTCCGTGAAAAAACATTTAAAAAGGTTGTTGATGAGAGAGGACTGATAACAAAAGAAGTATCAGATCTTCTGAAAGCAGAGCTCGGGAAGCGTCCCGAAAATATCTATCCTTCAGACAGGGGCTTTAATATAGTGTATGAGACAGTGGATTATACGCTGCTGGGTATCGGATTTAAATCCAAGCGTCTTGAGAAAGCCATTTATGAACGGGCTCAGGA
>JAIKVV010000108.1 GCA_024685385.1 Saccharofermentans sp.
CTTCATTGTGAAGCGGCCTTATTGTTGTTATTGAAATATTAATTTATCAGGAATCGAACTCGGATACGATCGAGGAGACGGTCTGCTTTGCGTCGCCGTAGATCATTACCGTGTTGTCGTTCGTGAACAGAGGGTTCTCGATACCGGAGAAGCCTGTACCCTTACCTCTCTTGAGAACGAATACCGTTCTTGCCCTGAATGCTTCAACGATGGGCATGCCGTAGAGAGGCGAAGACTCATCGTCAACAGCGGAAGGGTTAACAACGTCGTTTGCACCGATGACGATAGCAACATCGACATTGTCCATCTGAGGGTTCATGTCGTCGGATGTCTTGAGCATCTCGTAAGGAACGTTAGCCTCAGCAAGAAGAACGTTCATGTGACCCGGCATACGGCCTGCAACGGGGTGGATGGCGAAGTTGACTTCGGATCCGTTATCCTCGAGCTTGTCACAGAGTTCCTTGACAGCATGCTGAGCCTGGGCAACAGCCATACCGTAACCGGGAACGATAACGACGTTCTTTGCTGCTTCCAATACGAGGTAAGCATCCTCAACGGACATGGACTTGGGTTCCTTGTGCTCGCCTGCTGCTGCGGAAGACTTCTTAGCACCGAAGCTCTTGAAGAGCAGTGAATAGAAGGTGCGGTTCATAGCCTTACACATGATGAGCGTGAGGATGAGACCCGATGTACCGACCAGACAGCCGGATACGATGAGGACCGTATTGCCGATAGGGAATCCTGCGAATGCTGCAGCGAGACCTGACAATGCGTTAAGGAAAGAGATGATAACGGGCATGTCGCCGCCGCCGATGGTGATGACGAGAGTGAAGCCCAATACCAGGAATGTAACTGTCGTAACGATAATGCCGATGAAGCCGATCGTGCCGTTATAGTCGATAGCATATGCAACGATGCCTGCAAGGCCGATGCCGCAGAGGATGCCGTTGATGATGTTCTTGCCGGGCAGTCTGATCTGACCCTTGAACATCTTGCCGGAGAGCTTGCCCCATGCAACTACGGAACCCGTGAAGGCAACTGCACCGATCGCGATCGTAAGACCCAATGTAACTGCAGTGAAGGAATCCTGTGTAACACCTGCGATGTACTGGGAAAGTGCAACGAGCAGGGAAGACAGACCGCCGAAGCCGTTGAAGAGTGCAACGAGCTCAGGCATTCCGGTCATCTGGACCTTCTTGGACCAGATAGCGCCGATAACTGCACCGATCGCTACTGCGACGATGATGAGAAGATAAGCAAGCCAGCCGCCGCCCAATACATCCTGAGAGATGAGAACGGAGATAACTGCGATAGCCATACCGATGGAAGAGAAAAGGTTACCTTTACGTGCGGTGTCAGCCTTACCGAGCTTCTTGATGCCCATGATGAAGAAGACACAGGACACCATGTAAAGGATTATGCAGAGGTAGTCAGTAGTCATTACTTCTTATCCTCCTTTTTCTTGAACATTCCGAGCATTCTGTCGGTTACCATGTATCCGCCGATAACGTTGATTGTAGCGAAGATGATGGCGATAGTGCCTAATACCATGCCCACGATCTGGCTGCCCTGGGTGTTGATTGCGCATGCTGCGATAGCACCGACGATCGTGATACCCGAGATGGCGTTAGTACCGCTCATGAGAGGTGTGTGAAGCTGGGAAGGAACCTTGGAGATGAGTTCGACACCCAGGAATCCGGCAACGATAAAAATGAAAATCAGGAGCATTATTACCTTAGTATCCATTTATCAGCCCTCCTTAAATCTTTCGTGGATTATCTGTCCTCCGGATGTGATGAGGCATCCCTTCATGATCTCGTCTTCCATGTTGACGACGAGCTCGGAGGCTTCCTTGTTGTAGAAATGTGTGAGGAATGCGCTGATATTACCGGAAAGCATCTTGGATGCATCGAAGGGAACCTGGCGCTCCAGCATGTCACCCGGCATGATGATTACGCCGTTATCGGTGATGACTTCCTTGTTGGGGTCTGAACCTTCGACGTTACCTCCGGTGGAAACGGCCATATCGACTACGATGGAGCCGGGCATCATGCGGTCGAGGACATCCTTCTTTATGAGGAGAGGAGCCTTGCGGCCGAATACCTTAGCCGTTGTGATTACGATATTGGATCTCTCGCAGACCTTAGCCTGAGCTTCCTGCTGCTTTGCAACCTGCTCGGGTGTAAGTTCCTTTGCATAGCCCTGTGCCGTCTGACCCATCTCGCCGAGATCGATCTTGACGAAGTTTGCGCCCAGAGACTTGACCTGCTCTTCTACGACCGGTCTTGTATCGAATGCATCAACACGAGCACCGAGTCTCTTAGCAGTTGCGATCGCCTGGAGTCCTGCAACGCCTACGCCGATGACGAATACTCTTGCAGGATTGATCGTGCCTGCAGGCGTAACCATCATGGGGAGGATCTTGGGAAGCCTTGCTGCCGCATTACATACTGCAACATAGCCTGCAAGTGATGTCTGGGAAGACTGAACGTCCATCTTCTGAGCCAGAGTCGTTCTCGGAATCATCTCGAGGGAAACGGCCTTGATGCCGCTCTTCGCGAAATCTGCGAGAAGTTCCTTCTCGTTGAAAGGATCCAGATAGCTGATGTGGAGAGTGTCTTCCTTCATTCCGGAAGCGCTATCGGGCTTTAAGATCCTGACGACGATCTCGGCGTCGGAAAGAGCATCTTTCTCATCGCTGACGAGCTTTGCGCCTGCAGCTTCATAGGATGCGTCATCGAAGCCGCTCTTCTCGCCGGCTCCTTTCACGACCGTGAACTCGTAACCCATTCCGGACAGCTTCTTGATGTCATCCGGGATCATGGCTACACGCGTCTCGGCAGGAGATGTCTCCTTACATACCAAAACTTTCTTCATAAGTGTACCCCGCTTGTATAAAATATTGCGGTGAGGCTCGGACCAATGGCCTTTGCCGTCATCCGTTTGTACCTTGTAAGTGGCGGAACTTGCCGATGGTAATATTTTCGAACTTAACAATTATATATAAAAGGCAGGGGAATTTCTTTAATCTTTTATTGCGTATTTTGCTTGATTTTGTAACGATATCTGCACTTATTATGTTCGAAATGACAACAGATCAGGCATTTTGAGCCTGAAGACCTTGTATTTCAAGGGCTTTTCGGGAAGGATTCAAGCCCTCTTTGAAATCTTGTGTTTGGGGGGTAGCCGTGTTATATTTTTAATATATGGGCGGGTATTGTATCGGAGGTTTTAGATGGCTGTCAATGATACTGGAAACAAGGGTTCCGGTATGGGGGACAAGATCGTTGCAGCAGTACTTGTTTTCCTCATTTTCGGAGCCGGCGCATACGGGGTAATGCGCGGATTGGGAACTTCTTCAAGAAGAGAAGGGACCAGCAGCACGGACACGGCCGGAGAAGAGAGCAGTCCGGAAGATAAGGCCACTACGGCCTTGACGGGATCTGCGAAATTTGCAGACAGTGACGGGCAGAAAGTTCAGGAGACCGGCCTGATATCCAAGAACAAAAAGCAATTGTCAACAGAGGACATCGGAAGGGCTTTCAACACGGACAAGACCTTCATGATCGTATCTTTTACGACTGAGGGCAAAGGGTCCTACAGGGTCGATTGCGATACGGTCCTGTATAGATTTCCGACAACGAACATAGAAGCATTTACTACCGTCTGGAAGGGCGTTTATGTAATGGTTACGGGCATCAGCGAAGGAGGCAGCTGGGCGCAGATCTCCTACGCGGGAGGGATCTACTATATCCCCATGTGGTGCCTTACGCCCGACGAGGAAGGGCATGCAGTTGCAGGATCCGTTTTCGTATCGGGCGACATAACGGATGAAAGCAGGTTCGCCGCAGTTCTCTTTACTCCGGCGGAAGAACCTTTCAATCTGCTTGTCCTGAAGGCAAATGCTTATGCCAAGGAATATCCTTCCAATCATGCTAAGGATGTCATGCCGCTTACTGCGGGAAACCGTGTTCAAGTCGAAGGCATAAGCGACAACGGCTGGGCCAGGGTCAGGAACGGGGCTGATGTATATTACATCAACATGGCTTATTTGAGTTTTATCGAGACTCCTGATGTCATTGACGATGCAAAGACCGCAGGCGAAGACGCTGATGAGAGTCCCTCTCCGGCTGAAAGCGGAGATAAAGGCGATCAGTCTTCCGGCAAGTCGGATAAAAAGACCAAGACAACTAAAGATAAGACCGACAAGAAAACGGGGTCCTCCAAATCCGGCAGTGAACCTTCTTCTGCGGACAGCAAGGCTACTGACGATTCGAAATCAGGATCCGACAAGAAGTCCGATAAGTACCCCGGCACCATCGACATGAAGGAAGCCAAGAAGCTCTTAAAGCTCGTAAACGACTACCGCGAGGAGAACGGATGTGATCCGCTAAAGTGGTCTTCGGGACTTGAAAAAGCAGCCAAGAAGAGGGCGAAGGAGGTATCTCTTACCGCCGGATCCAAGGATCCCCATACAAGGCCTAACGGCAAGCCGTGGTATACTGTAAATCCCGACCTCATGTACGGCGAGAACCTGGCATACGGTCAGGTGACGGCCGAAGAGGTCTTCAAGGCTTGGAAAAACTCGAAGGAACACAATAAGACGATGTTAGAACCGGGATATAAGATCTTCGCGGCAGCTCTCTATGTCGAAGAAGGAACAAAATATACATACTTCTGGGCGCAGGAATTCGGTTACTGATGGATACTGCTCTGAAGGATGAAGGAATCTATATCAAGGATTACGGGAAGACCAATTATCTGAAGCCGGTCCTGCTCTGCCTTATTTCGGCCTGTTATGCCCTCATCTTTACGGGAGGAGCCATATGGTTCACGGGTCCCGTATCTTTTGCGGCGCTCTTTTCGACACTTTGGATCGCAATGGTACTCTTCTCGGGGAAAAAGAATCTTGTTTTGCTCCTGATGTCCATCCCCTGCGGAGGGATGTTCTTTCTTGCAAGATGTTTTCTCTCTGACGGTCCCGCGGGGATCCTTCTCATCGGAGGAGGCATGGTCGTCATTGCGGCACTGGCCCTCGGCACGGGGATGAATAAGGACCACAAGGGTTTCCTGACGGCTCTTCTCATTGCAGGAGTCTGGATCAGATTATGCTTCATAGTCGTGGTTCCATACTATGCCATGTGCAATGACGTCGGGGAATTTAAGGACAGATATAATGTCTTCCACTCAGGCTATATCCAGTTCATCAACCATACAGGAGGGATCATAGACAGAGACGTAAGGGAGTTCGTGGAGTGGTACCATCCGCCTTACTATCATTTTGCCGCTTCCTTCGTTCTGGACCTGCAGAAACTGATAATACCTGCAAGGGCCGAGAACTGGGAAGGGATAAGAGCATTGACTTTCCTTTGCTCGATACTTACTTTGTATTTTTCATATGCCATAACCGGCTTCCTTAAGATGAGCAGAGCAGGAAGGAAAGCAGCTGTTGCCATCCTGTCTTTCTTGCCTGCGCTGATAATGCTCGCGGGAAACCTCAATAACGATTCCATGGGCCTGATGTTCACGATGGCAGCCGTCTGTCTGATCCTCGACTGGAAAGAGACGGGAAGATATACAGTGCTCGTTATGGCAGCTCTGACCATGGGACTTTCCGTCGGGACAAAGCTTTCGGGAGCCGTCGCGGCGCCCGCCGTCCTGATCGTGATAATTGCAGGATCTTATCAGGCTTTCCGCGAAAAGAAGGTCTTAAAAGGGATCTTGTCTCCTTTGATCTACGGAATCGTATCCCTGCCTGTCGGACTGTGGTTCTTCGTAAGGAATTACATAAGATACGGCGTGCCGCTCACATATATCCTTGAGCCTACATCGGATTACATGTATCTCGGGGACATATCCTTCTTAAGGAAATTCCTGCCTGAAGGTTACATGGGCGTTGAAGACTGTTTTTTCCATAACGGTCTTGAAGGCGCGCCCGACCATTCTTTCCCCGTGGTCTTATGCAAGACGGGCGTATTCAACGAAGCGATAATGAGGGACAGGATATATACCGCTTTAACCGGATTTATCCTCCTTTGGCTCTTCGCTGTGCTCATGCTGATCTTTGTTTTTGCTTTCATATACGGCATAGTCTTCTTGGTAAAACATGACAGATCCATAGCAAGGACCGCGCTCGTTGTGCTCGCGATCTTCAATATTGCCATGTATCTTCGCATGAATTACACCTTGCCTTATGCCTGTTCCATGAACATGAGATATGTGCTCTTCGCTCTTATCTGCAGCTCATTTTATGCAGGAGATCTTTACGGATACATTGCATCGAAAAGCCCGATCGGGAAGACACTCATGAAGTCTTTGGTATGCCTCTTCATGCTGGCTGTTGTTGCTTTTTACATGGGAACTGCCGTATATTTTAGTTGAGGAGCATGAGACATGGGAAGCAAAGCTAATGACAATCTGATAGTAAGGGTCTTATCGGATCATCCCTTCATAACGACGGCGGCGGCAGGTCTTGCCGTTCTTATTCTGACGGGCGGTCAGCTGGATCAGACTAATGGTTCCATGTGGGCAGTTATCGCAGGCCTTTTTATCCTCATAACAGCCTTTGCCGTATTCCTTAAACTGAAGGGCGGGATGTCCTTTAAGGCAAAGATATTTCTCATATTTGCGGCAGGCTTTGCTCTGCGCCTGATATATGTTCTTTATACCGATGTTTCGACCAGACAGAATGATGTCGGCGTCTTTGAAGAGGGCGTATATAATCTCTACCATTCGGGATATATCCTTTTCGTAAGGGATAAGATGACCATTCCCTCGATCGACGTGTCCACTGCTGGGCAGTTCTACCATCCGCCCCTGCACTATGTCATATCCGCGGCTTTCCTTAAGATATATGAACTGTTCCTTGGCGGCCGTCATAACTACGAAGCGCTTCAGATACTTACTTTCTGCTATGCCAATGTCAGCGCCATAGTGACATATAAGATATTGAAGTTCTTTGATCTTGACGAGGGAGTCCTTCTTCCGTCGGCTCTGGTCATATCCTTTTTCCCTGAGTTCATACTCCTTTCGGGCAGCATAAATAACGACAGTTTGAGCGTGATGCTGACATTCATATCTCTTTATGCCGCACTGAGATGGTATAAGGATTCCCTGAGAAAAGATCTTATCATCTCCGCTCTTTGCGCGGGTCTTGCCATGATGGCCAAGCTTTCCGCAGGCCTCATAGCCTTCCCTTTGGCAGTCCTCTTCCTTGCAAGGTTCATAGGATCTGACGGCAAGGGCAAGCTTAAGACAGTCGGGAATGCCGCCATATACGGAGCGATCGCGATCCCTTTGGGCATATGGTTCCAGATAAGAAACTTTATCCTTTTCAATGTCCCTTTGGGCTATGTCTTAAGGTCTGATAATCCTTATCAGGACATAAGCAGGTATTCTGTTTTTGACAGGCTCTTCGGCCTTTATCCCGTGCCGATCGAAGACTTCTTCATGAATCTGGGATCCGACGGTGAACAGGATTACAATACGACGATAGCTTTGATCAAGTCGGCTCTTTTCGGTGAATGGAACTTCAGGGACAGCATGGCACAGGCCCTGACCGGATATTTTCTTCTCTGGGTCTTTGTTCTACTTGTCATCATCGTTTTGGCAGGCTTTGTCTATGTGCTGATAACGATGCGGAAGAGAAAGACGGCCGTAGCGGAATCATCGATGGCGGTGCTCTTTGTTACGGAACTTATAAGCTATACGATGTTTGCTCTCAAATATCCGCATATCTGTTCGATGAATTTCAGATATACGGTCCCTCTCATAATCTGCGGCACTTTCTTTGCCGCAAGGATCATGTCCTGTCATGACAGGAGCAAACAGGTCTATAAGATCCTCTCGATCGCATTCGCGCTTCTTACATGCGCTTTTTACATCTGCCTTATGACCTATGTCAAAGGTGAAGTTCAGGTGGTGGACGTTACATGGTAAATACAACGGAAAACAACACGAAAAACATGCTTCTCGACATCGCGGCATTCGCGGTCTGGTCCCTGTTCGTACTCGTGGTCACGGGCTGCGATCAGGCATATCTTTCGCCTGTCAGGATCGTGATACTGATATTGGGATTTGCAGGGCTCTCTTTCTTCCTGATCAAGAACTCGGGAAAAGACAGGAAAAACGTCATCATGGCCGTCCTGATGATCGCTGCCGTAGGGATCCGCACTTTCTATGTCCTTTATACGGGTGCAGAACAGCGTCAGCATGACATGGGCGAATTCGACACGAACCTCCTGAATAATTACCATTCGGAATACATAGAATATCTGCTCGAAAATCACAGGCTTCTCGCTGAAGACGTAAGAGATCACTGGCAGTTCTACCATCCGCCTCTTCACCATTTCATATGTGCGGTATTCTTCTCCGTATACAGGACCCTGGCGCCGTCCTGCGCGCACAACTGGGAAGCTTTGCAGTGTCTTTCTTTGTTCTGGTCTCTCATAACTTTCGAGATAATGAGAAAGTTCATAGATCTTTTTAAAGTTTCCGGCAGCGGACGCGTCATATCTTTTCTGGTGGTCGCCGTTCACCCGCAGCTCATAGTCTTCTCGGGAGCTCTCAACAACGATCCTCTTGCCCTTTTATTTTCCGTGGCAGCGCTCTATCTGGCATGGAAATGGTATGAGAACAGGAATACGGTCCTTCTTTTTGCAACATCGATCTGCATCGGCTGCGGTATGATGACAAAGCTTTCAGCAGGACTTGTCGCAGTGCCGGTCGCATTTCTCATGCTCAAGGTCCTGTTCGAAAGCAAGGAGAAATTGAAGACCTTCCTTATCTATATAGCATTCGTGCTTGTCTGTGCTCCGCTGGGACTGTGGTATCAGATCAGAAATTACATACTCTGGAAAGTTCCGATCACTTATATTGCCGTTCCCGATACGGACTATAATCCCGGACTCCTTCTTGAGGACGTCCCTTTCTGGAAGAGGTTTTTTGTATTCGGAAACAAGGGATATAACATAATCGAGGAGACCATGAATCAGGCGGTCTTTGACGGGGATTATTACAACGACCATATGATCCTTGCTCTTGTCGGATACGTGCTCCTTGCTACCTTCATGCTGCTTGCAATAATGGCTGTGGCGGGACTCATCCTTGCATGGTTAAAGAAGAGAGATACATTCAATACCTTCCTTACGGTACTCGTTGCGGCAGAGCTCATATCCTATGTGATGTTCTGTTTCCGCTATCCATACAGCTGCACCATGTCTTTCAGGTATATCGTTCCTGTCCTCATAGCCATAAGCTATCACTGCGGAACGGCTCACGACAAGGGGCCGCATCTGGTAAAGCTCTTTGCCGATGTTGCATGTTATGCTTTTGCGGCGGTTTCTTTCGTGTTCTACCTCTTGGTATGGATAAAATGATATACTGTTGATGCCCGAAAAGAATGCCTTTATGGCGTAAAAAAGGAGATTTGAGATGATCGATATAGCTGTTGTCGGTGCAGGAACCGCAGGAATGACGGCTGCAATATACGGAAGAAGAGCAGGCATGGAAGTTACCCTTTTCGAAGGGAATACATACGGCGGACAGATCGTTGCCACGCCTGAAGTCGAAAATTTCCCGGGTTTTGAGAAGATTTCGGGCTTTGACCTCGCCGATTCCATCTTCCGCCAGGCGATGGCGCTCGATGCGAAATTCGTTTTCGACCAGATAAACAGCATCAGCAAAAAAGATGGAGGCTTCGTTCTTTCCGGAGATTTCGGTGAATACGAAGCAAAGACGGTGATAATAGCTACGGGCGCGACCAACAGGCATCTCGGGATCGACCGCGAAGAAGAGCTCGTCGGAAGGGGCATCTCATATTGCGCAACCTGTGACGGAGCCTTCTACAAGGGCAAGGTTACGGCGGTCGCAGGAGGCGGAAATACCGCCGTTGAAGATGCTCTCTACCTTGCAGGTCTCTGCTCCAAGGTCTATATCATCCACAGAAGAGAGGGTTTCCGCGCCGAAGAGGCTCTCATGGCCAAGGCAAGACAGACTGAAAACATCGAGATATTGACGCCTTTCGTTACCGAGAGGCTCGAAGGAGAAGGCAAGCTCACATCAGTTGTTCTCAAGAATGCACTTGACGGGCAGGAGAAGAAGATAGACATAGAAGGTCTTTTTGTTGCGATCGGACAGGTCCCCGAGACAAAGGCTGCAGAAGGCCTGGTCGAGACCGAAGGCGGATATATCAAGGCGGGCGAAGACTGCGTCACGTCCTGCCCCGGTGTATTCGTAGCCGGAGACGTCCGCACCAAGCATGTAAGGCAGCTCGCAACGGCCGCATCTGACGGCGCGATTGCGGCATTGGCGGCAGTATCCTGCATAAAGATGCAATAAGTGGTATACTTACCCGGTTGATAAAAAGAAAGAAGAGGTAAAAGAAAATGGACAGGAATGTATTTGATGTCCTGGAAGAGAGAGGTTACTTTTCACAGGCAACACATAAGGAAGAGATCTACGATCTCCTGGGAAAGCCCGGAGTATCCTTCTATATAGGCTTTGACCCCACGGCAGATTCCCTTCATGTAGGACACTTTGTCCAGATGATGGTAATGAGCCACATGCAGAAGGCCGGACACCGTCCGATCGCCCTCATGGGTGGCGGAACGGCCATGGTCGGAGATCCGTCCGGAAGAACGGACATGAGACAGATGATGACTGTCGAGACCATCGACCATAACGTCGAATGCTTCAAGAAGCAGATGGGCAAGGTCGTTGACTTCAACGACGGCAAGGCTCTCATCGTAAACAACGCGGACTGGCTCCGTGACCTTAACTACATCGAGTTCCTAAGAGACATCGGCCCTCACTTCTCGGTCAATAAGATGCTCACGGCAGAGTGCTACAAGCAGAGACTCGAGAAGGGCTTGTCCTTCCTGGAATTCAACTACATGCTGATGCAGAGCTACGACTTCTACTACCTGCATAAGAAGTACGATTGCTGCCTTGAGTTGGGCGGTGACGATCAGTGGTCCAACATCATCGGAGGCGTCGAGCTCATCAGGCGTAAGGATGCCCAGCCCGCATACGGTCTTACTTTCACTCTCCTTACCAACAGCGAAGGCAAGAAGATGGGAAAGACCGCCAAGGGCGCCGTATGGCTCGATCCCGCAAAGACATCCGAATACGACTTCTACCAGTACTGGAGAAACATCGATGATGCCGATGTCATCAAGTGCATGAAACTCCTGACCTTCCTTGACATGGATGAGATCAACGAGTATGCATCCCTGACAGATGCGGCCATCAACGAAGCAAAGAAGAGACTTGCCTACGAAGTCACCAAGATCGTTCACGGACAGGCTGCTGCAGATGTTGCCAAGAAGACGGCAGAAGACATCTTCGAGGGCGGCGGAAGATCCGAAGACATGGTTACTTATGAGATCAGCAGGGCTGACCTTGAAGCAGGCATCCAGCTTGCAGATATCCTTGCATCCTCCGGCATGGTCAAGTCAAAGGGAGAGGGCAAGAGGATGATCGCCCAGAAGGGCATCAGCCTCAACGATCAGACAGTCGAAGATCAGTTCTATGTACTGTCTGAATCTGATTTCGACGAAAACGGGCAGGCTGTCTGCCGTAAAGGAAAGAAGACTTACCGCAGGATAACGGTCGTATGACACAAAAAGAGATCATCAGCAGCCGCGAGATCAAAAGCACTATGATCCACAGAAGCTTTATCTTTATCGCGGCCGCGTGCGTCTTCGTATGGCTCGTTACGAGATGCTCGATCCAATATATGAATGCCCAGTCCACAGGCGTGCTCATGGCAGGTCTGTGGATTTTTTTGGGCTTTTATTTCGCATCCTGCGTAAATGCCGCCAAGTGGCAGGTCGCAACTGCCGCAGGCAGCGGCGTCATATCGTTTTTCCTTTTTGAGATGATATCCGACCATGTTCTTGCACAGGGAAATTCCAGAGGCATGTACGGAGTTGAAGGAAATCTGTTTTGGGTAATATTCATCGGCGGAGCCGTAATGATCCTTTCGGTCCTTATAGCTCTCCTCATCCTCCGCAAGATCACGGCGAGGGACATAGTCCTTCTCATAATGGTTCTGTCATTCTGGACCAGGATCACCATTGTTCTCTATACGCCGATCACCCATATGTACCAGCACGACATGGCATTCTTTACCAATGACAAGTTCTACGGCACACATGATACTTACATACTCTATACCTTGAAAAACTGGCGACTCCTTGATGCCGATGTAAGGGATTATGCCCAGTTCTATCAGCCGCCGCTCCATTATTTCCTGGCGGCGTTCGTGGTAAAGATCAATTCGATGATATTCTCCTCACAGGCTGCAAACTATGAGGTCATAAAGATAATACCCCTCTTCTGTTCAACGGCCTGCGGGCTTTTGATCTACAAGTTGATCAGATATTTCAGGATATCGGGTCCCGGAGTCGTTTTCACCATGTGCCTTACGATGTTCTTCCCCGAATTCCTGATCCTTTCCGCTTCCGTTAACAACGATGCGGTCTCCGTATTCTTTGCTTTCTTCGCTTTTTACTATGCTCTCCTCTGGTACCGTAACCCCAAGATGAGATATATCCTTCTTACGGGAGCGGGCATAGGCCTTTCCATGATGGGAAAATTGTCGGGCGGACTCATAGCAGTTCCCATAGCCCTGATATTCCTGGCCAAGTTATGCTATCAGATAAATCCCAAGGCAAGGGCTGCAGAAGAAGGCTACGGCAGGGAGAACATAAAGATATCCGGGCTCATCGGGCAGTTCGCTGCATTTGCAGGCATAACCTTCCCCCTTGGTCTCTGGTTCCCCGTAAGGAACCTCATCCGCTGGGGCGTTCCCTTGGGATATGTTAATACTTTCGAAATATCAAATGTGCAGGATGTGTCCGGCTATTCTGCTTTGGAGAGGATCCTGCTTCCCGCAAAGGGGCTTTCTTCCGAGGTGCCTTTTGTTCTCTTTAATGAAGATGCCAAGGACTATCAGCTTTTCCTTGCGCTTAGCAAGACTGCCCTTTTCGATGAAAAGATGTTCCAGCAGGATTCTTTCTTCATGACGGCAGGCTCCCTCATGCTGCTCCTGTTCCAGATCATAGCGCTGGCTTCGGTGATCTGCCTTGTAGTCTTCCTGATCGTTGACATCAGGCGCGGCACATACCGTTATGAAGCATGTGCCATGATGGCTCTCTTCATTACCGAGATGATCTCATATGTGGGATTCTGTCTCAAATACAAGGCTGTCTGTTCCATGAACATGAGATATGTGGTGCCTGCGGTAATCCCCATGCTCTACATGCTGGCCCGCGGGATCTCAGCTCTTAACAGGAGGAGGGAAAAAGAAGGCATTAAGGGCCTTGCGGTGAAGATAACGCTCTACGGAGTATGCAGTCTGGTCGCAGTCTTCTCACTCCTTACCCTGATCTTTTACGGAACATACTGGATCTATTTCGTAAAGACCGGCGCGGGTATCTTCGACTGAGGGTCTTTTGGTGGTATAATCTTTGGCGATATAAAAACAAGAGGTAAATGAGATGGGCATTTTCGGATTAGGCAAGAACAAGGACAACGGCAAGACTGAAGGCAGCAAGGTCAATGACAGCGAGCTTTCCGAGGAGATGAGGATCTTAAGCGAAGTCGAAGAAGAGACTGAAGCGGAAAGATTCGCGCGCGCCGAAGAAGGCAGGATCGCGCTTGAGAACATTGCCAAGAAGCGTCAGGAAGCAGAAGACATGGCAAGCAGAGCCTCCACCGAGATGCTCGATCTTGCCGATGACAACAGATTCTATCTGGTTGCAGACGATCTTCCCCTTGATGAACCCAAATCCCCCGACGGACTCGTTCTCGGAGGAATCGTAAGAGGACGCATCGCCGTCGGCATGGAAGTATATCTTTATCACGCAGTCGAAGATAAGATGACTACGACAAAGGTAGTAGCTCTTACCGCTGCCGGAAGATCCCTCGATGAAGTTATAGATGACAGGGTAACGGTCGATCTTGAAAGAGGAGATCTTCCCAAGGCCGCAACACCTGATGAGGGCGCATCCAATCCGGTAAGCAAATTCTCTGTCCTTACCAACGTCAAGGCCAGAGGAAACGATGATCCCCAGGAAGGTCCCGAGAATCCCAAGATCATGGGCCTTACCATGGAATATGCAAGATTTGACAGCGACAGGCAGTTCTATGAGACTCTCGCGGAAGCAGCAGTTCATTCGCTCTTCCTGACTCCCGTGCAGTTTATGCGCGAAAAGGGAAACAGGCAGAAAGTCGGTTTCATGACATTGCAGGACAGCAGCGGCAACGCTCTCTTCCCTCTCTTTACAGACAAGCTCTGCCTTAGCCGAAATCATCCCAAGCAGATCAAGTTCGACACTAAGAACATGCTTCCCGTCGACTTCCCTCTCGCCGCAGTAATCGGAAAGACCGGTGTCCATAAGGGAATCCTCATCAATCCTTTCGGTCCCGTTACCGTAAGATTCCCCATCGACGCTTTGAACGGAATAACGAATTCACCCGCTTTCATCAATGAGTTCGGTGAACTTCCCTCGGGAGACGATGCCGTCAGCATGCTCCTTTCAGGTAAGGCCGGAGCTCCGGTCGAAAGACAGGTGGAAGTCAATCTCGCTCCGCCCCCGGAAGCAGGCGAGTACAGGTTCATGAGAGATGTCATCCGCAAATACTGCGGAGCGCATTCAGATATAGTCAAGGTCGGGATAATTCTTCAGACCGAGTCCCGGAACAAGGACAGACGCGCATATCTTTGCGTCATGGATTGTCCCGATGACCGCCTTGCAGAACACTTCAAGGCCATCGTAAACCTTTGCCGTCCCTACATGAAGGCAGTAAAGGAGATGGGCGCGATCCCGCTCTCACAGGCTCCTTTCGCAGATCAGTATTTCTCTGAGCACGAATATACCTACAACAAGCTTTTGGGGTGATGTCATGAGCAAAAAGAGGATCCTTTGTTTCGGCGATTCCAACACCTGGGGATATGATCCCGCCACGGGCAACCGTTTCGAGGGCCGCTGGCCGAAGGAACTTGCAAGACTTGCAGGTCCTGATTGCGAGATCATCGAAGAAGGCCAGAACGGCCGGACCATTGCCCTTGAAGATCCCTGGGAATGGGGGACCAAGAGAGGTCTTGATTATTGTCTTCCCATGATCGAATCCCATAAGCCTCTGGATATCATAATCATCATGCTTGGATCAAATGACCTCAAGAGAAAATTCTCTCTTCCCGCTCCCGACATCGCAGGTTCCCTGATGACCATGATCGAGAAGATGACCGCTCACCTTAAGTTCTACAATCAGACGCCCGATACAAAGATCCTGATCATCGCTCCGCCGCATCTGGGAGATGATCTTCTCAATACGGGCTTTGCTCCTTTCTTTAACGAATACAGCATCGAACAGTCCAAGCTCTTATCTCAGTGGTACGGTTATGTTGCCGAAAGATGCGGCTGTGAATTCCTGGATGCTGGCAAGTTCGTGACCGCGTCTGACATAGATTGTCTTCATCTGACGGAGGAAGGTCATAAGGACCTTGCCAAAGCCGTCTTTGATAAGATAAAAGAAATGTAACACCGTTACAAATCCTTTGTTTTCCGAGGTGTTGAAGATGAAAAAAATCAAGATCGTATCTTCGATCCTTTGCCTTGCAATGCTCACAGGATGTACGACCGGAGTAACTACAGGCACTGAAAACCCCCTTGATTCAACAGAGATCTCAAGTGAATCTGCCACGGAAAAAAGTGAAACATCCGGGACTAAAGCAGATGAAAGTTCCGCTTCTACAAGCACAAGTCCTTCTTCGGAAAACAGCTCCAAAGAAGTTGAGCCTGAGAAAGAGATCCTCTCGGAGAAAGGTTCGGGATATGAAGGCATCGAAGGTACGGGACCATATAACTACGGAGAGGCCCTTCAAAAATCCCTCCTCTTCTACGAACTTCAAAGATCAGGTGATCTTCCTGATGAGACCAGATGCAACTGGAGGGGTGACAGCGCCCTGACAGACGGATTCGATAACGGGATCGACCTCACGGGAGGCTGGTACGATGCAGGAGACCATGTTAAGTTCAATCTTCCCATGGCATATTCCGCCGCAATGCTCGCCTGGTCCGTAAAAGAGTCCGAAGATGCATATAAGGAAGCAGGACAGCTTGATTATGTTCTGGATGACATAAAGTGGGTCACGGATTATCTCATCAAGTGCCATCCCGATGACAACACCTACTACTATCAGGTAGGTGACGGCGGATCCGATCATTCCTGGTGGGGGCCTGCTGAAGTCATGAGCATGTCAAGACCTTCTTATAAAGTCACCAAAGACAACCCGGGATCTGCCGTTTCGGGAGAAGCCGCGGCAGCCCTGGCAGCGGCCGCCATCGTTTTCGGGACAAAGGACAAGGCTTATTCGGAGGAATGCTTAAAGCATGCCAAGAGCCTTTATAAGTTTGCGGACGATACGAGATCCGATGCGGGATATACTGCAGCCAACGGTTTCTATAACTCCTGGAGCGGTTTTTACGATGAGCTTTCGTGGGCGGGAGCCTGGCTCTATCTTGCAACCGGTGACAAGGCATATCTTGATAATGCCAAGGAATGTTATTCCAAGGCAGGGCACGACTATAACTGGGCCATGTGCTGGGACGATGTGCATATAGGCGCTGCAGTTCTTTTGGCAGGGATTACGGACGAAAAGACATATAAGGATGCTGTCGAACAGCATCTGGATTTCTGGTGCAAGGACATAAAATATACGCCCAAGGGACTGGCCTGGCTCGATACATGGGGATCTTTAAGATATGCGACGACCACGGCTTTCGTTGCAGCCGTTTATGCCGATTCCGGCAAATGCGCATCTTCGAAAACGGAAAGCTATCAGAAATTTGCCGAAAGCCAGATCAACTATGCTCTGGGATCTTCAGGCAGATCTTATGTCGTGGGCTTTGGCGAGAATGCACCCGAACATCCTCACCACAGGACGGCCCAGGGTTCTTATTCCAACAACATGAACGAACCCGGATCACACCGACATACTCTGTACGGCGCTCTGGTCGGAGGACCTGATGCATCGGACGGATATAACGATACCGTCTCCGATTACACTGCCAACGAAGTTGCCTGCGACTACAATGCGGGCTTCACGGGGATCTTAGCCAAGATGTATGAAAGATATCACGGCAAGACGATCAAGGATTTCGGCGCGGTGGAAAAGGCAGGGGACGAATATTCCGTCGAAGGATCAGTCAATGTCTCAGGCAATGATTTCATCGAGATCAAAGCACTCGTATATAACAAGACCGCATGGCCTGCAAGAAAGTCAGATTCGCTCGAACTCAGATACTATGTCGATCTTTCCGAAGTCAAGGATAAGGATTCCCTGAAGGTCAATGCAAACTATATGCAGAGCGGCCGCGTTGACGGCATCAAGGCCTATAACAAAGACAAGAACCTCTACTATCTTTCCGTGATCTTTGATGACGGAAATCTTTATCCCGGAGGACAGGAGCACTATAAGTCCGAGATCCAGGTCAGGATCAGTAATCCCGGAGACAAGTGGGATGATTCCAACGACCCGTCCTACAAGGACATTGCGGGCAAGGGCATATGTCTTTACGACAACGGCAAGTTAGTCTGGGGCAATGAACCTTCTGCCGACGGCAAAGATCAGACACCGGTAACGGAAGGAACAGGATCAACCGGTGAGACATCCGGAACATCTGTAACTTCATATCAGGGCAAAGCAACGGACAAGGTAAAGGTTGCAGTCAAGTACGACAGCCGTTCCGGCAACTGCATCTCGGGATCCATGGAGATAAAGAACACCGGCAAGGAGAAGATAGATCTAAAGACATTGAAAGTCAGGTATTTCTTTGTCTGTGATAACAAGAGATCCTTAGCCTTCGATTGTTACTATTCGGGCCTCATCCAGTCTGACGGGGCCTATTCCGCGGTAAATGGAGTAAAGGGTGTTTACGAAGATCCTTCCAAGACAACGTCTTCCTGCAATAAGGTCCTCGTCATGTCTCTTCCTGATTCCGGATCGATAGGTCCCGGAGGAACTCTTACGATCAACTTCTCGATACATTATTCAGACTGGCAGAACATGGATTCGGCTGCAAGTCATTCCCTTGCATCTGATGCTAATATAGTGGTGGAAAGTTCGGGCAATAACATATGGGGATCAGAGCCCTGAAACTTAAGGAGGACCAAGCATGGAAAGATCAAAAGGAAAGATGCCTGTCATCGTTAAGATCCTTATAGGATTGGTTGTTTTCGTTGTAGTCGTGTTGCTCGGAGCAAGGCTTTATTTCAGGCTTCCCGTAATGGATTACTACTCCGCATCCGATAAGGGATTTAAGATCCCGGGCTTGTCTTCAGGTCTTGTTCCCCAGGGCATCGCCTGGGATGAAGAAGACAAGGTCTTCCTCGTAACGGGTTATCAGAAAGACGGATCTTCCACATATATCTGGCGCGTCGATAAGGAGACCGGAAAAGCCAAAGGCGCGGTAAGACTTCTTGATGATTTCGGCAATAACCTGGTTGTCCATGCAGGCGGACTTTCCGTTCACGGTGACTATGTTTATCTTGCAAGCGGCGAAAATGCGAAGCTCATAGTCTACGACAGAAATGAAGTTGCAAATTCTGAAGACGGCAAGGCCGTTGCAACAAAAGGATCTTTCGATCTTACGGCAGGCGAAGAACAGGTTAAGGTGGCATTTACGACCGTTCACGACGGCAAGCTGATAGCAGGCGAATTCTACCGCGATCCAAACTATCAGACTCCCGGATCCCACAAGTTTACTACTCCCGCAGGAGACTACCTGCAGGCGATCGCTTTTGAATATGAATTTTCCGATTCTCCCGATGCCGAATTCGGTCTGAAAAAAGAGCCGGTCGCAGCATATTCTCTTCCCGATCTTTCACAGGGCATGGCCTGGAAAGACGGCAAGGTCTATATCTCGGAATCTTACGGAGTCGCTTTCTCCACGATCGGTGTCTACGACAGCAATAAGCTTGAAAATATAGGATCGTTCGCGGGACTCCCTCTCTATGCTTTCGACAGTGCCTCGAAGATCAAGGATGTCAAGATCGCTCCGATGTCAGAAGAGATCGAATTCGTTGACGGAAAGATGTACACGATGTGCGAATCTGCTTCCGCCAAATACATTTTCGGAAACTTTACTTCGGCATACTGGTGCTATGCGACAAGGATGGATGAACTTTTGAAGTGATCTATGTCCTCTGATGGACTTTCTTCCCTACATGTTCCGGCATTACTATGTCGTCCCAGTGGTCGTTTATCTGTTTTGATCCATTCTTCTGCTGCTTTACTTTGACCTTTCTTTCACGGACAAAATACTTGATGCAGAAGAAGAAAAGGATATAGCCTGCAAGGGCGCCGATCGTATTGTTCAGAAGATCGTCGATATCGAAGATCCCGAGGCCCGTAAAGAACTGTATTGTCTCGATGGCGATCGAAGAAGCAAAACCAAGTAAGCCCGTTACTATCAGTTTGCGGAAGCATTTTGCCATCGTGGGCAAAAGGAAGCCGAATGGCACGAAGAGAAGGATGTTAAGAAGGATCTCTTCGAATCTTGCAACGGAAGTTATCTCTATCGTATTTATCGATTCGGCGAAGCGCTTATGCCATATGAGCCTTAAGAAATCCAGAAAGCCGGGATTGAATCTCATGGACTGCTTATAGCCCGAAAGAGGAGACAGGACTATCGTGGATCTGCCGGATGGCTCTCTTGAAAGGAGAGTAACATATAAGAATCCGCCCAGATAGACGATGAATATGGCAAGCACTGCCCACATCGCTCTCTTATCCAGAACGGAGATCCTTGCAAGTATCACCGTCACGAGAAGAGCCGAGACGACTACCATGCTGATTATTATCACCGACGGTGTCAGGTTGTTGTAGATATTGGCTCCTATGTCCAAGTTTTTCCTCCCGGAAATGAATATCGATAAGTCTAACATATTGCATCGAAGATGTTGTAGAATACATGAGGTATTTTTGAATGGAGACATAACATGGCATACGACAACATTTTGGAAGCAATAGGAAACACGCCTCTCGTAAGGCTCAAGAGGATGCCCGCGCCCGGAAGCGCAGAGGTCCTCGTAAAGTTCGAAGCTCTTAACGTCGGAGGTTCGATCAAGACAAGGACCGCCTACAACATGATCAGGGCGGCCGAAGAAGAAGGCATCATCGACAAGGACAGCATCATCGTTGAGCCCACTTCAGGCAACCAGGGAATAGGACTTGCGTTAGTTGGTGCAGTCTTAGGCTACAGAACGATAATAATCATGCCGGATTCCGTAAGCGAGGAAAGACGCAAGATCGTCCGTCATTACGGAGCTCAGGTAAGGCTGATACACGATGCGGGCGACATCGGCAAATGCATCGAGGAATGCCTCAATACTGCATTGAAGATGCAGCAGGCTAATCCCAAGGTATTCGTCCCGCAGCAGTTTTCCAACATCAATAATGTCCTTGCCCACAAGAAGGCAACGGTCCTTGAGATATTGGAGCAGGCAGGAGGTCAGATCGACGGTTTCTGCAGCGGCATAGGCACAGGCGGAACTCTTACCGGCATCGGCGAAGTCTTGAAGGAAAAGAATCCCGACATGGTCATCTGGGCCGTTGAGCCCGAGAATGCCGCGATACTTGCAGGCGGCACTATCGGAACCCATATGCAGATGGGAATCGGCGACGGCATCATCCCCGATATATTGAACCGTGAGATCTACGATGACATCTATGTCGTAACAGACGAGGAAGCCGTTGATACTGCCAAGAGGCTTGCCCGCGAAGAAGGACTCATGTGCGGCATCTCATCCGGCACGAATGTTGCTGCTGCATTGAAGCTCGCGCAAAGACTCGGTGAGGGCAAGAGAGTAGTAACCGTTCTGCCTGATACGGCTGAGAGATATTTCTCGACGGTCCTCTTCGACGAATAAGAAAGGATCAATATGGCAGGTGTTGTAGTAGGAATGAGCGGCGGAGTCGATTCCGCCGTTGCATGCGTTCTTCTCAAGGCAGCAGGATACAAGGTATATGGCGTGACATTGAAGATATGGCACGACATCAACCGCTGCTGTGAAGTGAACGAAGCCGCAAGGACCTGCGAGATATTGGGCATCCCCTACTCCGTCGTAAATATGGAAAAGGAGTTCATGGCAGATGTCGTGGATCCTTTTACGGAAGCATACAGATCCGGCAAGACCCCGAATCCCTGCACGGGCTGTAACCGTGACATCAAGTGGACGGGGCTCCTTAAGGCAGCTGCTTTCCATAATGCGGAATTCATAGCAACGGGCCACTACGCAAGGATAGAGAAGACTCCTTCGGGCAGGCTTGCCGTGAAAGAATCCGAGAATACGGCCAAAGACCAATCCTATATGCTGTACCGCCTGACACAGGAAATGCTTTCAAGGACCATATTCCCCTTGGGCGGACTCACGAAAGAAGAAGTCAGAAAGATCGCCAAGGCTTCGGGCATTGAAGTCTACAACAAAGAAGAATCCCAGGAGATATGTTTCGTTCCCGACGGTGATTATGCGGATTTCATAGAAGACCGTCTGGAAGGAAATGTTCCCCCTGAAGGAAACTACGTCGATACCGAGGGCAATATCCTGGGAAGGCATAAGGGCATCATCAATTACACCATAGGACAGCGCCGCGGTCTGGGCATCGCCCTTGGCGAAAGGCAGTATGTCACGCGCATAGATCCCGAAAAAAACGAGGTCATCATCGGTGATGACGACGACCTCTTCAAAAGGGAAGTAAAGATCAGGGATCTAAGCTTCATGGCAACCGAAGACATAAGACACGGTGAAGAGATCAGGCTTGAAGGCAAGATCAGATACCATCATCCAAAGGTTCCCTGCACTCTGACAAGGACAGGTGAAGATGAGATAACGGCCCTTTTCGATGATGCGGTAAGAGCTCCCGCTCCTGGGCAGTCTGCCGTATTTTATGATGATGATCTGGTGGCCCTGGGAGGCACAATAGTCTGATCTTTCTCAAGGGGAGTCCCTGCTGTAACGTAAGTGTTAAATAATTATTAATATAATATGATTGAATTTCACTTTTCGAGGCCTTATAATTTCCTTTACGAATAAATCAAATATGCGCTTTTGTGCACATGGAGGTCTTATCCCTTGAGGAAAGTCAGAGCCTTAAGATCTGTTATTCTTCTCACTGTCGCCGCTTTGCTGGCAGGCTCAGTGATGTTCATGAGTCCCGTGAAGACTGCCAAGGCAGCAGAGGCTGAAGTCGATATCGACGCTTGGATGGGAGATCGTGATTCAGACGTCAACTTTAAAATTTATTTGAAGCATTTTCAGGAAGGCGCTGAGGCAACGATCATTATCGATTTTCCCCACGAAATTTTCTCATGCGGTTTTAGTTATCCCACTATCGGATACTCATCAATTGATGGAATAAATTTTACAGTTACGATTAATTTGACTTACCATAAAGCTGATTTCTACAAAGGCGACTTTATCATAGGATCTGCTACGGGAACGGATCTGGGAACAGCTGCTTCGCAGACCAAGGTCAAAAGGAAGTCATATTCTGCCCCCAAGATTTCGCCTACACCCACTACGGCGCCTACGGCTACACCCAGTCCTACGCCCATGGTCATGCCGACGACCCCTCCGCCGCCGACAGCAAGACCTACTACAGCTGCTCCTGCGAAAACACCGACTGCTACGCCTACTGCAGTTCCTGCCAGGACCGTAACTCCCA
>JAIKVV010000003.1 GCA_024685385.1 Saccharofermentans sp.
GCTCTCGTGCAGACACCCTGAGGATTAAAGCTGGTCTTGGATACGCCTGTGGTGATGCCTTTCTCCACTGCCCAGATAACAGGCTTGTAGAAGTAATCTGTGCTCTTGACATCCTCGAACTTGCAGGTAGTTGCCGTTGTCTTGGGCTCTCCCTGTAACCTGTAGAGGAAGGTCACCATCTGAGCTCTTGTGCAGTCGTTAGAGGGTCTGAACTCCGTCTGGTTGGCATAGCCCTTTACGACACCCTTAGCTGTCAGATAGTTTGTCGGTTCATACCAGAAATCACTGCTGCTGATTACATCCTTATAAAGGACCGTAACGGTGCACTTGAAGCTCTTCCCTGCTTTAGTTGCCGTTATAGTAACCGTGCCTGCCATCTTGGCTGTGATCTTGCCCTTGGAATCAACGGTCGCGATCTTGCTGTTGGAAGATTTCCATGTAACGGAGGATTCTCCTTTAAATGTTTCTGACAAAGTCACATTCTTTCCGCAGATGACGAGCGCTTCATGGTTAAAGGTCTCTTTCTTTTTACAAACCGAACATGTATGTGTCTTAACGCCTGCAACGCCGGCAGAGGCTTTCTTTGTCACTTTCTCACCAGCCCACTTATGTCCAGTTGCGGGAGTTTCGTAAGATTTCTTATCAGACAAACTTTCACCTGTCCTGCTTACTGTTGCAGGAAGATTGGCTAGAAATTCCGTAATACCGGTCTCTTCGCATTTCGGTTCTAACAAAAGGATCTTAAGGATCATCAACTGTGAAGTCTTATATCCCGTGTTTCCTGTCTTAGTGCATTTATAGTTTGCGAATACTTCCGTTTTCGACGGATCATTTTTATCTAAGTTCCATGTGAAATCAACGAACTTCCAGTCCGAAGAAGTAAGGACTACATATGTCACGCCTTCATCTGCCGTGATATCGTCTTTGTTAAGGGAAGCCGTCTTGTATAACTTTTTAAACAGGTTTTTCACACAATAGAGCCTTGAAAGATCCGGATTGTTGCTGACATCCAGCGACTCGAGCTGATTATCCGCACAGCTGAGATGCTTAAGTTTGGGACACAAACTGACATCAAGGCTCGTCAGCGAGTTTTTGGAACAAAAAAGTTCCCTAAGGTTTGGCTGATATCCGAGCTTGATCTTGGAGAGACTCCTATTTATATAATCAGTTCCCCTGACATCAATGTAAACGAGCGAATTGTTATTGCTGAGATCCAACTCCGTCACACTTGTATCCTGGATATGCAGTTCTTTCAGATAAATATTCCTGGAAAGATCGATCGATTTCATCTTTGCCATCTTGCCGCACATAAGGGTACTGAGATCCTCAAGAGCTGAAAGATCGAGTGAAGCCAGACCATCACCATTCACATTAAGATAATCTATCTTATTGCAGCCTTTAAACTTGAGAGACGTTAATTGTTCATTTGCCTGAAGCTCCAGTGTAGTAAGTGAACTGCATCCGCTGCAGTCAATTGATTTGAGTGATCCCCACGTTACTGACAGCGACTCCAGCTTATCCATACCGCTGACATCCAATGTTTTAAGGACATTGTCCTCATAATAGAAGCTCTTCAGTGCCTTGAAATATTTGATGCCCGTCAGATCCTTGGGTTCTTCGGGATCGTTTTTAAATCTCATGTTTTTTATAAGACCGATCTCAACCTCGCTCAAAGAGAAATCACCATCAATATCCGCATTTTCACGCACATATTTCCTGAAGCCCTCGTCAGGAAAAGACTTTTCATTGATCTCAACTACATCAGGTGATTCAGGATCGATATATGTCACGGTGAACTTTACTTCTTTATAAGTACTGTTTCTTGCTTTACCCTTGACGATGATACGGTAATACCTGCCCCCCGAAATGTCTTCGGCAAATCTTATCTTAGTGCCGCTCCGGCTTGCCATGGGTGAATCGTCATTGTTGTAGTAAAGGCTAATATCTATATCAATATAGGGTCCATCTGCCTCGATAAGATAGTAACCGCTTTTACCTGTTCCCGTATGAAGATCATACTCATATGTCCTATAGCCGCCGGTCGTAAAAGATAATGAATATTCATAGCTGAGTTTTATCTCTTCGGAAGCTTTAGTCTCTCTTCCAGCCAGCGCAAAAACAAGACCTGAGGCAAATGTCAGTGCCATTGCTACACCAAAGATCCCCTTAATCGATCTCTTCATGTTTCCTCCTCAGTACTGTCAATTCCACGCCAATGTGTAATCAGCAGTTCCCACATTAAGGGCCGCCTTCTGTCCCATCAGGAGCGGATAGTTTACTATATTGCTGTGTCCCGCCGGAAAACCGAACGCAACAGGTTTATTATACTCCTTAAGGAATTCACGGGAAATCATGTCTTCAACGGAAGTGAACTCTCCTCCCCTGGAATCTCCGCCGTATCCTCCGAAATCTGAAGGTATGTCCTTCCACTCTCCGAATATGACTGCCTCGGCTCTGTCAAGGACTCCGGCATGCTTCAATATCTCAAGAGATCTGTGGATATGCAGAATGTCTTCACCTACTTCCTCGATGAAGAGGATATAAGGCTTGCCTGCTTTTGTACAGTCGTAAACAGTATTCATGACTGCGGTCATGGTCGAAAGGTTTCCGCCTATCAGGATGCCTTCCGCGCTGCCCTTTTTGCAGTATTGGCCGGTCTCGCATCTGTAGGACGGAATCTTACCCTGCAGGACAAACCTTTCTACTTCGGCGCAATGCTCTGACAAGGTCATGAAAGAGCCGCTCATCATGGCGTGGACCGACGGCATTCCTGCGACTGCCCATGCAGAATGATAGATGGTTATGTCAGAGAATCCGATTATCATCTTACGGGAATTCTTAATGGCATCGATTACGTCTTCACCTAAAGTATCCATGACTTCGGAAGAACCGTATCCGCCGCGGATGCAGAAGATCGCTTTGGTCGAAGGGTCTTTGAGCGCGTTCATGAAATCTTCCCTGCATTCTTCAAGAGTACGGTCTGCCTTAAGCACATAGTTTCCCGGAACAGGCACATAACCCCACGAAGTAAGACCTTCGATCGTCTTATCAAACTGTTCCTGACTCGGAAGCGATGAAGGAGCTATGACAGACACCTTGTCACCTGGGGACAGGAACATATCCTTAAATTCACCCTCGTAGTTGCTGTAGCCCGTGATCTCGCAATAAGCATGTTCTACATCGCTTTCAACATCATCAGGAAGAGTCGTGGGATTGATTATGGGACCGGGAGCGGTATTTTCAGTGGGGACAGTTTCATCTTTCTTGGGTGCTTCAGTTGTCGCTTCCGTTTGGATCGCGGCATTTTCTTCAGTGTTCTCAATATCATCTGATTCATTGCAGGCAGTAACGGAAAAAGACATTACCGTCATGGCCATGATAACGCAAATCATTTTCTTCCCCGGAAAACGTTTCATAGATCAAACCTCTCAACTAAATATTTGAGATTGATTCTAACATAAGAAAAAGCCTTAACGGGTCTCTGCCTAAACAATGCCTCAAACATAACAAAAGGCTGCCTCAAAATCACTTTTGAGACAGCCTTGGTTAAGGTCTGTTTAACTTAGTCTCCGGCCTTTAATTCTTTCCAGAGTTCATTATACATATTTGCCGTTGCTTCATCAGACTGCACGTTGACTTCGCAATTGGAAATAGCATTGTCGGAAGCTACGAGAGCGGGATCGTTGCGCTCCTCTTCGGACAGATTCTCAAGGACCTTGAGATTAGGTGAAGAGTAGTAGATCTCTCTGAAGTTCATGTCTGCAATATCCTCGCGGCAGAGGAAATCGAGGAACTTATGGGCTGCCTCGATGTGCTTGCAGTCCTTGGTGATGCCGAAGCAGTCGATCCATACGTTGGATCCTTCCTTGGGAACTACATACTGCAGATCGGGATTGTCCTGATGTCCGATGTAAGCCTCACCGGAATAGATGACTGCCATGGCAGCATTTCCTGCAACGACTTCGTCACGCGCTTCATCTACAAGATATGCCTGAACGTCGGGACGCTGCTTGATCAGGAGTTCCTGTGCCTTGGCGATCTCATCCTTGTTTGTCGTGTTTATCGAATAACCCAGATACTTCAATGCGATCATGTAGGTATCACGGATGGAGTTCTGCATGATTATGTCGCCCTTATACTGTCCGTTGAAGAGGACATCCCAGGAATCAACGGGCTTATCAACCTTTGTCGTATCGTAGAGGATTCCGACTGTTCCCCAGAAATAAGGAACCGTATATTCGCAGTTGGGATCGAAGGACTTTTCGAATTCCCAATATCTGTCACCGATGTTTTCCTTATTCTTCAGTTTGGAAAAATCGATCTTCTGAAGTTCGCCTTCATTGATGAGCCTTCCCAGCATATAGTCGGATGTGCAGACCAGATCGTAATTGATCGCGCCGGACTTATATTTCGTATAAAGATCCTCAGGAGTCAGAGCCTCCTCGTACAAGACCTTGATGCCCGTCTCCTTTGTGAATATCTCAAGGACTTCGGGATTGATGTAGTTGCTGTAATTAAATACCGTAAGTTCTAATTCTTCCTCCTTTTCCTGAGGCTTGACGCTGCAAGCACCCAAGAGGAATGCGCTTGCCATCACGGCAGCAATAACCCTCAAACCTTTCTTCATAATAATATGACCTCCTTCTTTTTCTTGGCTGATGCAAAATTAAATATCAACAGTACTGCCAGCACCGTCACGAAGATCAGTGTCGACAATGCATACATCTCCGGCTTGATGCCTTTGCGGATCTCGCCATAGATCATGGTGGACAATGTGTTGAAGCCCGCGCCCTTTGTAAAGTATGTGATGACGAAATCATCCATCGACATGGTGAGCGCCATAAAGAATCCCGATACGATTCCGCCCGTAAGCTGCGGCAGGATGGTCGTAAAGAAACCGTATACCGGACCTGCTCCGAGATCGCGGGATGCTTCATAAATTGAATAGTTCATCTGTTCTATCTTAGGCAGCACTGCAAGTATTACATAGGGTATGTTAAATGTGATGTGCGCGATGAGCACCGATGTAAAAGACAGCGACGGCATGAACCTTATAAACCAGAGCATCAGGGCGATACCCGTAACGATATCTGCGTTAAGGAGAGGAATGTTTGTGATGCCCATCGTGATCACATAACCGTTCCTTCTCATGGCCGAGATGCCGAGTGCTGCCAGGACTCCTATCACGAGCGCTATGAATGCCGAGAGTAAAGCCAATAAAACTGTTGACTGCAATGCTTCTTTTATCTGAGTGGAAGAGAATACCTTCGCATACCATTCGAGCGTAAACCCGCCCCACTTGACGCGGCTCTTGGACTTATTGAAAGAAAGAACTATGAGCACGGCGATAGGCGCATAAAGGAAGATCATTATGATCGCAAAATAGAATCTGCAGATGAAGTTGATCAGTTTGTCTTTCATTTATCCGCACCTGCCTCTTCTGAAGCCTTTATCTCATCATCCGATGCTTCGGGACGGACGTGTTTCTTGATGCCGACCTTGCCTGAAGACAAAGCCATAGTCAGGAGTATGAATGCCATCAGGAATACAGAAAGACCCGAGCCCAGCCCCCAATCGGTGCTGCGCGAGAATTCCTGTTCGATGATGTTGCCGATGAGCTGCAGTTTTCCGCCTCCCAGGAGGTCTGCGATGACGAACGATGTCATGGAAGGTACGAATACCATCGTTATGCCGCTCTTAAGGCCCGGCATGGATAAGGGCAGTATTACTTTTCGGAAAGTGGTAAAACCGTTGGCGCCGAGATCCTTGGCCGATTCTATGACGCCTTCGTCTATCTCAGATACGGCAGTAAAGATCGGCAGCATCATGTAGGGGAAATAGTCGTAGACTACTCCGATCATGATGGCAGCCGGAGTATTGGCTATCCTTGCTGCGGGAAGATGTATCGATGTCAGTATGAGATTGAGGATACCGTTGTTCGATAATATCATCTGCCATGCGAGGATCCTCAGAACGAAGTTCATCCACATGGGAAGTATCAGGAAAAAGAGCGTAAAATTGCCGCGGCTCATGCCGATCTTGCGGAGTGCCATGACGAGCGGATATGCAAGAAGGATGCATATGAGCGTACAGCCGATAGCGATCTCGAGCGAGAAGATAAACGACTTGAGATTGATGGGCTCTCCTATCGCAAGGAAATTGTCGAAAGTGAAATTGCCCTCAGGATCGGTAAAAGCCTTCTTGACGATAACCACCAGCGGGATGATCGTAAATCCGATCATCCACAGGAGGTAGGGCGATGCCAGAATCTGTCTTCCTGCTAACTTTCTTCTCATTATCACTTATCCTGTACTATTATCTTTGCGTCTTCAGATCCCGGCTTATGCATGATCTGGATATTGTCGGGTGCAACTGCGAGACCGACAAGATCACCGCACATGACGGGCTTGACGTTCTGGATCTTCCATTCGTATCCGTCAACGTTGACTCTTATGTCGTAATAAGCACCCTCATAGACCACTTCAGTGACTGTTCCTTCGACAAAGCCTTTGTCGGGAGGCGTGATCACGAGGTCTTCGGGGCGGATGACCACATCTACGGGTTCATCCGGGGCAAAGCCCGTATCGACGCATACAACATCCCTGCCCTGTATCTTTACGAGGCAGTCTGCATGCATGATGCCGTCGATTATGTTCGACTCACCGATGAAGTCGGCGACAAAAGCGTTCTGAGGCTCATCGTAGATGCTCTTGGGGCTTCCCATCTGCTGGATGATGCCCTTGTTCATTACGATTATCCTGTCAGACATCGTAAGAGCCTCACTCTGGTCGTGTGTTACATATATAAAGGTAATGCCTACTTCCCTCTTGATACGCATAAGCTCTCTTTGCATCTCCATGCGGAGCTTAAGGTCCAGTGCTCCGAGAGGCTCGTCGAGCAGAAGGACCTCGGGCTCGTTAACGATTGCTCTTGCGATCGCAACTCTCTGCTGCTGTCCGCCCGACAATGAATCGGGACGGCGGTTCTCATAACCTTCCATGTTTACGAGTTTCAAGGCATATTTAACCTTCTCGTTGATCTCTTCCTTGGACTTCTTCTTGAGCTTTAAGCCGAATGCGATGTTGTCCGCAACGGAATAATGGGGAAAGAGCGAATAGTGCTGGAATACCGTATGAAGGTCTCTCTTGTTCGGCGGAATGTCGGTTATGTCTTCGCCGTTAAAGAGCACTCTTCCGGAATCGGGCTTTTCAAAACCGCCGATGATCCTTAACATCGTGGACTTGCCGCAGCCGGAAGGTCCAAGAACGGTAATGAACTCATTGCGGTAGATCTCGACGGACAGGTCTTCAAGAACGGTCTTTCCGTCAAAACTCTTCTTTATTGATTTTAATTCCAGTATTGTATCAGGCATTTTCTAGATCTCTTTTCTCAGAAACTCGGAGGGCAGCTTACCCACAAGACCTTGGCAACCTTGCCGGATGCCGAAGACAGATAGTGGATCTTATCGGACCTGAAGATGAAGGACTCGCCCTTTGAGACCTTCTGGGCCGTATTTCCGTGGTGAAGGATAACCGTACCTGAAAGTACATATCCGAATTCCTCACCTTCGTGCGCCTTGTCGGGAACCGTCTGTGTGCCGGGCTCGATGGTAACGATGATGGGTTCAAGGCTCATGCCCTGGGATGAAGGAACGATCCAGGTGACGGTATTGCCGTCTTCCGAGACTTTCTCGAAATAGTCGTCCTCACCGAATACCATCTGCTCTTCCAGCTCTTCCCTGAAGAAATCGGAAAGATTGGTTCCGAGACAGGTTACGATATATGAGAGCGTCTCGACCGATGCGGAAGACTGTCCGCGCTCAAGCTGGGAAATAAAGCCCTTGGTAAGCTCGGTCCTGTCCGCAAGTTCCTGCTGGGTCAATCCGTTCTGGTTGCGCAGCTGCTTGATACGATCCCCGATATACACATCAAGATTGTTCATAAAACCCCCTGCCCCGATAAGGCAAAAATCATTCTCGGCATTGAAAACAATAATACTAAACAAAAAGTTTTGTTAGCCGGCAAGAAAGATTATACAAACACTAAATTAAAAGTCAAGTAAAAAATTACTCGCATCTTCATGTTTGCTTAGGTCCTCGTCGGGCTTACGCCCTCCTGCGGAAATCGCAAACATGAATAATGCTCGTAAAACGGCGGAACTTGCAGCACGGACAATATTCATTCAAATGTCGGGACAAAGAGAACATGAATATTAACAGACTATTCCCCTGATATTTCACCAATCAGGGTTTAAATAGGCTTCCGGTGAAAAAAACAGATGATATTTTTCACCAACTATTCTTTATTCAATCAGTTGGTGAAAAATCCTTGTAAAATCTGGATGATTTTTTCACCAAACGGGCTTTTATATCGGCTTTGGTGAAAAAATACGGTCTGATCTTTCACCAAACCTCCCGAAAAGGAACATCTGGTGAAGGATCATTCGATCGCGGTCAGACTTCCCTCTTCTTCTCCGCTTCAAACTTTAAGGCGAGGGCGATGGTGCCTGCAGCATTCTTTTCGAGCATTTCACGGGTAACCAGACCGGAAGCCAAAGCTTTCCTTACTTTCCTTACGTCATTCTTGTGGCCCGGCATGAAGAGATTGCTGCCTGACATTATTACTTCAGGAGCATTGCTTATGGGGTGTATGCTGCCCTTCTCCCTCTTGTTGCCGTCGATGAGCCAGTCGGTCATGACTATGCCGTCAAAATGGAATTCCTTCCTTAAGATGCCCTCTATAAGATCCAGGTGTTCACCGCTGTGTTTGCCGTTCATTAAGTTGTAGGATGTCATGGTGGCTGCAGGCTTCCCGGTATCGACGGCGATATCAAATCCCCGAAGATAGATCTCGCGGAATGTCCTTTCGCTCGCGATGCTGTTGCTGTGGATCCTTCCGGTCTCCTGGTTATTGGCTGCAAAATGCTTTATTACCGCGCCGCAGCCTTTATGCTTCTGGACGCCGCGGCAGATCGCGCCTGCAAAAAGCCCTGATACTACCGGATCTTCGGAAAAATACTCGAAATTCCTTCCGCACCTTATGCTCCTTTGGATATTGAGGGCAGGCGCAAGCCAGAGCTGGATTCCGAAATGTTCCATCTCATAACCAACTATGTCTCCCAGCTTCTCTGCCAGATCGACGTCAAAACTCTGAGCGATGGCCGTTCCTATAGGGATCGCGGTGGCAAACTGGGTCTTTATCACGTCACTGGGCCTTATCTTATACGATCTCAGAGCGAGCACTATATTTCCTATCTTTGGCATGAAAGGAGTCATGGTCTCGGGGATGGAATAGCCCAGACCGTGAGGGACACCCTTCTTATCAAGAGCATATTCGCGGTTAAGCCTCAATCCCGCAGGACCGTCAGCCATTACAAGAACAGGGATGCTGTTGTCTTTGCCCGTATATGTCTGTCCTGCGGCGCCCGGCACGGAAAAGCCCGAATTGCCGACCATTCCGGTAAGGCCCGCCCAGGGATTAAATGCTCCTATGTTCATGTAGATGAGCTCGTCATCGCTCATGGAAGTAGCGACTTTATATGCCCTCATAAGATAATCATCAGCAACGCCGTCAGATTCAGTCTTGTCATAAGGCTTTGCCGTCTTTATCTTATCCTTTCCCAGGATGACAGTCTTAAGTCCTCCAAAATCAGGCCTTGCCCTTCTGTCATTATCCTCAGGGTAGTAGTCTGCAAAGTCGGTCTTACCGAATACATTCCTTACATGAGAAGTCTCGATCTCTTCATCTACCCTGATTACTGCAGCGGGAACAAATCCGCCTTTGCCTTCTCCGATGCTTATAAGATAATCCCCTTTGCAAAGGACATAGGACTCTTTCTTCTCATCGTAAGAATCCATGTATTCTGCTTTAAATGTCAGTTCGAGCGAAGCTTTGTCACCTGCCTCGATAAGAGGGCTTTTCGCAAAAGATACGAGTTCATGAGCAGGTGACGGAAGTCTTCCTTCAGGCTTGGTTACGTAGAGCAATACGGTCTCCCTGCCGGATCTCTCTCCCTTATTGGTCACAGTGACCTTGACCCTTACTATGTTTCCTTCGATGCTGATGTCTTCGAATCCTGTATCGAATTCGGTATAGCTAAGACCGTATCCGAAGGGGAAAAGCACTTCCTTCCCGAGGCTGTCAAAATATCTGTAACCCGTGAAGATCCCTTCCTTGTAGCGGGTATCGTTGATCCCTCCGAATTCGATCATGGAAGGATAATCTTCCCAGGAAGCCCAGCTTGCGGTAAGCCTGCCCGAAGGGTCAGATCTGCCGAGGACTATATCGGCGAGGATATTTCCGGTCTCAACGCCCAGCTGGGAAAGGATAAGTATATTCTTTACATCTTTAACGTCCTTAAGGTCGACTACGCCTCCCGTGTTGATGACCAGCATGAAATTCTCATATCTTCTGTTGCATTCCAGGATGTCTCTCTTCTCGGTCTCAGTAAGGAGTATGTCGCCCGGGACAGGCTTTCTGTCAGCGCCTTCACCCGATATCCTTGACAGGACATAGATTGCCGTATCGCCTTCAGCGTCTATCGGAAGATCGTATTCGGGTTCATGCATATATCTGCCGAAAGATGCCAGGATCGCCAAAGTGTGCTTCCTGTGGGCATTCCTCGCGACTTCCTTCTTGAAAGCCTTCTTGGCCTTTTTCCTTATGTCATCGTAACGGTCGAGCCAGGCTCCGGTCGTGATCTCAAAACCTGATTCCTTAAAACCTTCTTCCACATTTACGAAAAATCTCGAATTTACTTCTCCGGAGCCCGTGCCGCCCTTGACGGTGTGTCTGACACCGCTTCCGTAAAGGGCTATCTTGCCGGGACCCGCGAGAGGAAAATGTCCGTCTTTTCGGAGCAGGACCGTAAATTCCCCTCCTGAACTCCTTATTATCCGGTTATGTCTTTTCTCATATTCTTCTGTCATATTAGGCTACCCCTGAGCGATACCAATATGATACACCTTTATCAGGTGAAGAGAACATCTTAAGAAAGACCCGTTAGGTCCTTTATGACTTCCGATGCCGCTATGAAGCCTGCAACGGGCGGAGTAAAAGATACGGAACCCGGTATGCGGGCCTCGTCATTATCTTTTGACAAAGGCTTTACGGGGATCTCCTTGGAATAAACGCATTTAAGTTTCTTAACGCCCTTCTTCTTCAGCTCGTGCCTTACGGCCTTTGCAAGAGGGCATACCGATGTATCGTAAATATCAGCGACCTCGAACATGGAAGGGTTCAGTTTGTTGCCCGTGCCCATCACGCTTATTACCGGAATGCCGAGCTTGTCACCGGTCTGGGCAAGGGCGATCTTGGCAGCGACCGTATCCACTGCATCGACTATGTAGTCGAACTCTGCAAAAGGGAATCTTTCTTCTTCGCCGGGAAGATAGAAGAACCTGTATTCGTTCACGGCGGCATCGGGATTGATATCCTTTATCCTTTCGGCCATCACTTCGGTCTTATACCTTCCTACGGTCGAATTAAGGGCTACTAACTGCCTGTTGATGTTGGACCTTGCGACCTTGTCGCTGTCTATGAGATCTATCGTCCCCACTCCTGCCCTTGCCAGGGCTTCGCATACGAATGAACCCACTCCGCCGATGCCGAATACGGCAACGCGCGAAGAATTGAGCCTGGAAAGATTTCCTTCGCCAATTACTCTTATGGTCCTTTCAAAGATCTCATTATCCATATGATCTACCTTACGCAATTAACGGGCCCTACGGAAATATATCCGTTTACAACAGCATACACATCAGTTCCGGAAGATACTTCCCAGTTTCTTTCCTGGATGAGCCTTAACTCGATCCTGCCGTCATCAAGGTCAGTCCTTACATACCTGTCCCTGTAAAAATCGTCATCAGACATCTTACAGTCTTCCATTATACCCTTAAGCGACGGCAGACCGCAGCCCGGGAAATTGATGTTCCAGGTCCTGCCCCAACCGGGATCCTTATCCATGTATCTTTCTATCAGTTCCTCAAGATATCTGTCAACAATATCGTCCGAAGATGGTCCCATTTTCGAAAAACATATCGACCTTATGCCCCAGAAGGAAGCCTCAAGGCCTGCTGCAACAGTTGCAGAATAGAGGATGTCCGAAGAGATGTTATAGGCGTCATTGATGCCTGAAAGCACGAGATCCGGCTTTTGGGGAAGCAGGGAATTTACGCCGATCCTGACGCAATCAACAGGTGTACCCTCGGTAAGATAGGCCGTCACGCCTTCTATCCCTATATCGAACTTCTCTGCGAAAACCGGTGATTTATAAGTAAAGCCTCTCGATACACCGCTTTTCTCGGTCGCGGGTGCAACGACATATACCTTGCCGAATTTGGAAGCTGCCCGGGCAAGTTTCGATATTCCTTCGGCCCTTATGCCGTCATCATTGGTTATAAGAATCAGTCTTTCTGACATGATCTTCTCCTTAGATTCTTTATTTCGAGACGGATTATAGCAGATAGTACGGGGCAGAACAACTTGACAGCATACCGATCCTAAAGAGCAGGGAATGGTATAATATTAGTCAGTTTACATACCGGCAGGAGGACTTATACATGGACGCTATCTATGAAAGACGCAGCATTCGAAAATTCAAGGACCTGGAAGTATCCGACGATCTGATCCGGAAGGTCGTAAAGGCTGCGGCAGAAGCGCCTTCCGCAAAAAACAGGCAGCCCTGGAAATACATAGTTTTCAAAGGCAATTCCAGAGAAGAGATGCTGGGCGTCATGGATATGGGTCTTGACATGGCTCTGGCTGAGCCTTCTCTTCCCGAGCAGGGCAAAGCAGGCGTCATGGATGCCAAGAACACGTTAAGGATAATGCGCGGCGCGCCCGTGATAATCCTTGTTCTCAACACCAACGGGACATCCCCTTTCGGGAAACCCCTGGACATATTCAGCCATATAACGGAGATCTGTGACAGCATGTCGTGCGGCGCATCCATCGAAAACCTCCTTCTGGCAGCAACCGGGGAAGGGTTGGGTTCTTTATGGATAGCCAATACTTTCTATGCGCATGAACCTCTCAGGGCTTACCTTAAGACTGATAAACAGCTTATCGCTGCAGTCGCCCTGGGATACCCGGATGAAGATCCGGTAAAAAGACCCCGCAAGGATTTCGAGGAAATAATCGAGATAAGGAACTGATCCTGCGTTTACTTCAAAGAAAAGATGCTCTTGGGATCTGAAAGGAGCCTGTCTGCAAGACGCTCGAAGAGCGTTCTGTCTTTAAGTGCTTCTTCAAGTTCCTTTGCCTTGGTAAGGTTATCCGTGATTATCGCATCCGCATCAGACAAAAGGAATGATCTTTGGGAAGCTTCACCGTTGGGCGTCCAGACCATGACCTTGTGGCCGGAGCTGTGAGCGGTTATGATCATGCCGGTTGTCGCAGTCTCCTCTTCAAGTCCAAGATAATCACACTTAAGCCCGCCGACATCGCCTAAGGTAATGAAAGCCAGATATCCCGTGTTGATCTCGGGATAGGTATCTTCTATGTATTCTATGAGGTTGTATTTAAGCGATATGAGGACGCAGCTGTCCTGCGCGTTTCTCTCTTTAAGGAGCGCGACCATATCATCACACATCTTCCTGTCAGCCGTATCGCCCTTAAGTTCGATGAAGAGGATGATCTCATTCCCTGCTGCTTCAAGCGCTTCTTCGACAGTCGGGATCTTCTCATTGGGGCTTGCCTTGAGAGTGAGGCTCCTTATCTCTTCAAGAGTCATGTCCTGCGGCTTTCTCTTATCTCCTGCCACGCGTTTGAAATTGGCATCGTGATTCAATATGTAATAACCGTCGCGGGTCCTCTGGATATCTATCTCCGTTCCGTAGCAGCCGAGTTCTCTTGCCTTTATGATCCCTCCGACGGTATTCTCGCTTCCGTCGTTACCTGCACCCCTGTGGCCTATGATGTTGGATTTGACTTCCAGCGGGAAGATAAGGTCAAAGTTGTTGTAGATATAAAAACAGGATCCTATGACGGCCAGGTAAAGACAGATAAGAGTCAGGACCATGTATTTGAAATGCATTATGGGTGTCGTCGTAAAAGTAACCTTCTCTTCTTCACTGAACCGGTAATAGAGCTGGGTAAGCTTCATTACCAGGAGAGGCATGTAGAGTGAGACTGCTGCCAGGAAAGAAAGATATAACACGATGGTTACGGCGATCACGGAACACTCATTAAGATATGTAAGCTTGCCGGAAGGACCTGATGACAGTGCAAGACATACAAGAGGGATAATTTCCATGATCGTGATAATGCCGAGGCTTATAAGGAAAAACTTCAAACTGAAAAGCAGAAGTTCCGTGAATATCTTCCAAAAGTTCTTCCATACCATCTTGCAGGATCTTGAAAAAGACCTTATCGCAGGAACATGATCGATTATCATGCCGTGTATCGTGAACATGCCGAAGATGCCCGTAAGTATCATAAGGATCTCAAAGATGATGAAGAGAACGTTATAGACCGGATTTGCCCTGATGACGGACGAGATGAAATTCGGTATGTAGAGGTTATCAGTAAGCGATATGGAATAACCGACTCCTATGACCGGAGTGATCAGGGTAACGTAAAGCAGGACAAGGAGGCCTCCCGGAGTAAAGAACCTGGCTGCTTCAGCCATCGATTCAAGTATTATCTTCCACAATACGGCAGGTCTTTCCTTCAGTTTCTCTCCTGCATAGTTGACGATGATATTGATATCAAATGCAAAATAGACGCCCAGAATTATCAAGGTGGTGATTATCGCAAGCCAGCCGTAAGGCGACGTGAAAAGGAAGAAGAAATCCCCGCTCGATACCGATGCCTTGCCGGTCTTATATATGGACCACTGAAGGAGGAGTTTGAGCAGGAATACAAGCCCTGACAATATGAGCTTGGATACGGCTTCATAGAGGATTATCTCGGGTATGGACTGAAGATACGGCAGTACCTTCGACGGTTTCTTATTCTTTCTAATCTTCTCAAGCATGCTTAACCGACCTTTGAAACTAATCCCTCAAAACTTTAAACCGAAGATTATTTTATCACAAGGGCAGACCACGTAATGTATTCTTTTCGCGCGAAAATAAGGGCTTGCAAATAAATAAAGTCGTGATACACTTATGTTTACAGGCCTTGACGAAGAGGTCGTATCGGCGTATGTCATACAGAGATTGCGGCATTTGGTGAGAGCTGCTGAACTAAACCGAATACGATGTAGCTTCTGAGCCGGAAGGAAGAAAAGGATATCCTGAGTAGAACCTTCCCGTGAATGTTACGTTAGTGCATAGGGATTGTCTGATCCCGATAAGTGGCGGTCAAACGCAATTTGAGTGGTACCGCGGGTGTATAAGATATCAACACTCGTCTCAAAGTCTTAAATACTTTGGGACGAGTTTTTTTGTCCCAAACAAAAAGGAGATTATAGGTATGGTTAAAGTAATCGGAGGTTTAAACCGCAAGATCCATGAGATGGCAGGCCGTATTAAGGACCTGCGTGAGATCGTAGGTCTTACTGTCGAAGAGATGGCAGCAAAGACCGATGTCTCCGTCGAAGAATACGAGAAGTGCGAATCAGGCGAGGTCGATCTTAACTTCGCTTTCATCTACCGCTGCGCAGGCGCTCTGGGCGTCAACGTAACGGACATCATCGAGGGCTTCTCCCCTACACTCGATTCATATACAGTCACAAGAGCCGGAAAGGGTCAGGAGATCGCTTCCGCCCACGGCATGACATATTACAACATGGCATATGCCTTCAAGAACAGGATCTGCGAGCCTCTGTTCGTTAAGAGCGAATTCAGGCCCGAAGCCCAGAACAAGCCCATAGAGCTTACGACCCACGAAGGTCAGGAGTGCGATCTTGTCATCGAAGGCGAACTCAAGGTCCAGGTCGGCGACCACAGCGAGATCTTAGGTCCCGGAGATACCATCTACTTTAATTCCGACACTCCTCACGGCATGATCGCCGTTAACGGCAAGGACTGCGTCTTCTATGCATTTGTGCTGAATGCCGCAGGCGAGCCCAAGGTTGACAGCAAGACAGAGACAAAGATCAAGGGCAAGTCCGTTGTTGAAGTCGAGCAGAAGAAGCGCATCTACAAGGAATACATCGATGTTGACTTCAACGAGAACGGCACGCCCGTTTCCATGAAGTTCAAGAACATCGATAACTTCAACTTCGCATTCGATCTTGTTGACAGGCTCGCAAAGAGAGAACCCGACAAGCTCGCCATGCTCCATATCTCGAGGGACGGCACGGAGAGAAGGTTCACCTTCACTGACATCATGAAGGCATCCAACAGATGCGCCAACTACTTTAAGTCCCTGGGCATCAAGAAGGGTGACCGCGTCATGCTCGTCTTAAAGCGCCACTACCAGTTCTGGTTCGCAATGATGGGCTTGAATAAGCTCGGTGCAATTGCTATCCCTGCAACAAACCAGCTCCTGGAACATGACTTCGATTACAGATTCAAGTCCGCAGGCGTATCCGCCATCCTCTGCACTGCCGACGGCGATACCGCTCACCAGGTTGACATTGCAGCCGAGAAGAACCCGGGCCTCCTCCATAAGATCATCGTAAACGGCACAAGAGAAGGCTGGAGAAACTTCGATGAAGAATATCAGCTCTACTCGACAAAGTACGACCGCACCGAGGATGCTCCCGGCGGCGACGACATCATGCTCATGTATTTCACTTCCGGTACATCAGGCTATCCGAAGATCGCTATGCATAACTACAAGTACCCTCTGGGTCACTTCCATACGGCCAAGTACTGGCACTGTGTAGATCCTGACGGTCTCCACTTCACGATCTCCGACACGGGCTGGGCAAAGGCCATGTGGGGCAAGCTCTACGGTCAGTGGCTCGCGGAAGCCGCAACCTTCGTATACGACTTCGACAGGTTCGATGCCGCTGACATCCTCCCCATGTTCGAAAAGTATAAGATCACCACATTCTGCGCACCTCCTACGATGCTGAGAATGCTCATCAAGCAGGATATCTCCAAGTACGATTTCTCCTCCGTCAAGCACATGACAACGGCAGGTGAAGCATTAAACCCTGAAGTTTACCGCCAGTTCGAGAAAGTTACGGGTCTTCAGATCCTGGAAGGCTTCGGCCAGACCGAGTCGACCATGATCATCGGCAACATGAGAGGCGCCGACCATAAGATCGGATCCATGGGCAAGCCCGCGCCGATCTACGATGTTGCGATCCTTGATCCGGACGGAAATCCCGTTCCTGCCGGTGAAACGGGCGAGATCTGCATCAATCTCAAGAACGGTTCTCCCTGCGGCCTCGCAGTCGGTTACTATAACGATCCCGAGAAGACACACGAAGTCTGGCATGACGGCTGGTATCACACGGGTGATACGGCCTGGAAGGATGAGGACGGCTTCTACTGGTATGTAGGACGCGTCGATGACGTTATCAAGTCCTCCGGCTACCGCATCGGACCCTTCGAGATCGAAAGCGTCATCATGGAGCTCCCTTATGTTCTCGAGTGCGGAGTTTCCGCAGCTCCCGACGAAGTCCGCGGTCAGGTCGTAAAGGCTTCCATCGTGCTCGTCAAGGGAACGGAAGGCACCGAAGAACTGAAGAAAGAGATACAGAACTACGTAAAGGTCCATACCGCTCCTTACAAGTATCCCCGTATCGTCGTCTTCAAGGATGAGCTTCCGAAAACTGTATCAGGCAAGATCCAGAGAAATAAGTTATAATATAAGGAGCCTGAGTTAATCTCTGACTACATCGGGGCATCATATCTCTTACTATGGGGGACGATATGTTAAGCACATCCAGATTTAAGAGAGTAACGGTACTTGCGTCCGTTTTCGGCTTCATAATGCTCTTCCTGTCGATCGCATCCTTCGCGAGCCAGGATATAGCATCGCTTAAATTTACCAGTGTCATCGACATAACACTGGATATCTTCTGCATTTTTGCAGGGACCGTGCTCTTCATCAGCGCGGTCCTTGATACGCCTAAGAAAGACGAGGATTTCCGCTTCTTCCTCCTTATGCTCCTTATCAACATCCTGGCAGCCTTTGCGGATGAGATATCCTGGATCGTTGACGGGAAGCCCCAGTTTATCGCGGCCAATCTCGCTGCCAATACGGTGTATTACATGGCCAATCTCCTGATGCCCTATCTCTTCTTCAGATATGTCGCTTCCTTCCTCAAGATCGCAGGCAAGAAGCTGGGTAAATGGAGATACATTTTCGAAGCGGGACTTGTCATATTTGCAGGACTCCTGATCTTAAACATCTTTACCGGAATCTATTTTTCCGTCGGTCCCGACGGAGTCTACTGCAGATCTCCCTATTACATGATCTCGAATATCTACATTTATTCGACCCTTGTCATAACTTTGATCATAGTCGCGGCAAACAGAAAGCTCCTGAGGAAATACCAGTTCATTGCTTTCTTCATCTATGTCTTCTTTCCCATCGGCATGGGATTTTTCGCGGTCGCCATATACGGCCTTACTCTTACTACGGCAGCATCTTATATCGTTTTGCTCCTGATGTACTGCATCCTGCACGTTAAGTTAAGCCGAGAGCGTTATATGCAGGATAACGATCTTGCAACGGCAAATGCCATCCAGAAGAATATCCTGCCTCCGTCCGTCTCCCCCTATCCCGACAGAAACGAATTCGATCTTTTCGCATCGATGACCACGGCAAGGGAAGTCGGCGGCGATTTCTACGATTACTTCCTTGCAGACGATGATCATCTCGTCATGATCATATCGGATGTATCGGGCAAGAGCATTCCGGCCGCCCTCTTCATGATGGTCGTAAAGACATTGCTCAACAACCAGGCCCCCAACAACTTCAGGAACATCCCGAAGCTCTTCGGCAAGGTCAACAGGCAGCTTTGCGAAGTCAACGATCTTGATATGTTCGCAACAGCCTGGCTCGGTGTTCTTGAGATATCGACCGGCATATTGAAATATGCGACTGCAGGTCATGAATACATGGCCATAAAGAAAAAAGACGGGGAATTTAAGCTCAATAAGGTCGAAAACTCCCCTCCCCTCGCAGTCATGGAAGATATCGAATATAAGGAATACAAAGTCGCCCTTGAACCCGGAGACATCATCTGGCTTTATACGGACGGTGTTCCCGAAGCCCTCAACCTGCAAAACGAGATGTACGGCATAGACAGGATGATAGCTTCTCTTAACAGACATTCCGGCGGTAATGTTGAAGATCTCGATAAAGGCATCCGTGAAGACATCATCTTCTTCTCGGGCGGCGCCGAACAGTCCGATGACATCACCACTCTGTGTTTAAGGTATAACGGACCTGCCTGATGAAACTTGCAACTTTAAGCGAAAAAGAGATAATCATCACGCTGATAGCCTTGGGGCTTCTCCTTCTGTCGGCTTTTCTTTTCGGCACGCTCATCGAGAAGATCAAAGGACCCCGCGTTGTCGGCGAGATAATAGGCGGCATGATCTTCGGCGGAAGTCTCCTCTATATCTTCGCGCCCGCCCTCATGAGCTCGATTTTCGAAGCATATCCCGAAGAAGGCAAGGTCCTTAACATCTTCTACCAGCTGGGTCTTATATTCCTGATGTTCCTGTCAGGCTACAACACGGAAATAAAAGTCGATAAGAGCAATGCCAAGACTATAAGCCTGGTATTCATAGGTGCAACCCTGCTTCCGATGGCAGGCAGCATTCCCTTCTTTAACCTGTTCCAGGACAGTTATATGGGAACGATCGGCAATGTCAGCTGCTACAGGATGGTATTTGCCATAGGCGTTGCCATAACATCGATTCCGGTCATATCGAAGATCTTTTTCGATATGGGGATAATGAACACAAAGTTTTCAAACACCGTTCTCACGGTATCGACTTTCCAGGATCTCTGTTTATGGGTACTCCTCAACATTGCCGTCAAGATCGCATCCGCAGGCCGGATCATGCTCTGGGAAATGCTTCTGATCGTATTCATAACCATAGGCATATTCGTTGTCATAGCTCTTATCTCAAAACACATAAAACAGTTGAAGAAGGAATGGAAAGCTAATACTTTCTATACGCTGAGTTTCGTGATCCTGCTGATAACCTGCGGACTTCTCTATTGGGCAGGAGTAAACATCATGTACTCCGCATTCGTGGTAGGATACCTCATCAAAGCGATATTCGGAACCGCGGAGACTACGAAGACAAGGATGCAGTTTCTCGAAAACATCGCATTCTCCTTCTTCATTCCCGTCTATTTCGCGCTCGTCGGTATCCAGCTCAATGTTGTCAATGATTTCTCTTTTGCAAGGTTCGGTCTCTTCTTCTTAATTGCCTTCGGACTGGAATTTATAGGAACATGGCTCATGCTCCTCCCTTCAGGTCTTACGCAAGGAACGAGGCTCGATTTTGCCATGACCATGAATGCAAGGGGCGGCCCCGGCATCGTCCTTGCAACCGTTGCATATTCATATAACATAATCAGTCTCGAATTCTTTACCGTTCTCATACTGACCACGATGCTCTCATCCATGACCGCAGGCTACTGGCTGAGGGTCAGGCAAAAGAAGGACCCGGACCAGTTTAACAAGATGAAATAGGATCAGGAGGATCAAATGAAGATCTACGACATATCCCAGGAAGTATTCGGCTGCAGTGTATATCCCGGAGATCCCAAACCCGAGATGGAACGGATCATGTCCATTTCCAAAGGTGACATCTGCAATCTTACGAGCCTTAAGATGTGCGCCCATAACGGCACGCATGTTGATGCCCCCTTCCATTTCTTAGATAACGGCGATACGATCGATCAGGTGGATCTTAAAAGATTCGTAGGACCCTGTTATATCGCACATCACGACGGCGATCTGACTGCATCCGATGCAGAAGAGATCTTAAGTTCGGCAGATAAAGCAGATGAAGGATCCGAAGATCCCTGCAGGATGAGGATCCTCATCGGAGGCAAAGCAACCGTAACCATAGATGCAGCAAGAGTCTTCTCGGCAAACGGCATCTTTCTGGTTGGAAATGAATCCCAGACAGTCGGACCCCTTGAAGCACCCGCCGAAGTTCATTATGAACTCCTTGGCGCAAAGGTCGTGCTGTTGGAAGGAATAAGGCTCGAAGGCATCAAGGAAGGCAGATACTTCCTCTGCGCCCAGCCCTTAAATCTCGGCGGCTGCGACGGCGCTCCCGTAAGAGCGGTCCTGACAGACTTTAAGGATCAGTAACCTATATCAGCAAGGACCCTGTCGATAAATTCGGAATTTCTTATTGAGAATTCTTTTGTAACATGGGGCCTTTCGCCTTCTGCTATGCATCTTCCGAACTGCTCAGACTCCAGGGCATAATTGTTCCTTGCATTAAGACTGCGCGTGATCTTGCCTTCATCCGTAATGATGTCATAAGACAATTCGCCTTCCTGGTTATAACGTACAAAAGAAATGATGGATCCTTTTGTTCCGTGTACATAGAGCCTGTCATATCTCTTGTCGGAATCAGTTCCCAATATCATGCCGACATTGAATGCAGCCCTGACACCGTTTGCAAACCTTATAATACCGGCCGTCAGATGATCGACTCCCTGATCGGAGAATTCTGCCGATGCCTTGACCGATACGGCTTCAGAATCTATGAGGCTTAAGATCAGCGAAGAACAATAGCAGCCTAGATCGTACATTGCTCCGCCGCCGGGGCCCTTGCGGAGTCTGAAATCATCCTTATAGCATTGGGTATAGAAGGCCGTCTCTATGAATTCGACATCGCCTATCATGCCGCTTGCAATATCATCCTTGAGGCTTTGAACATAAGGGCTGTGAAGATAGGCGAAAGCTTCCATGAGCAATACATTATTTTCTTCTGCAGCCTTAAACATCGCCTTTGTCTCATCGGAATTCATGGCGATGGGCTTTTCGCAGAGAACATTCTTGCCTGCTTCCAAGGCCTTGATTACCCAGGGCTTATGGAGGTCATTGGGAAGCGGTACATATACTGCCTGAACTTCCTCGTCCGCGAGGAGTTCGTCATAACTTCCGTAAGCTTTCTTAAACCCGAATTTGGCTTTATATTTTTCTGCCTTCTCAAGGCTCCTTCCCGCGATCGCGGTAAGTTCGCAATTATCAGCCTGAAGCATGCCGGGTATCGTTCCCCAGTCTGCTACATTTGCCGTTCCCATTACGCCCCATCTTACTTTAGTCATAGTAGACCTCCTTATCCCATGCCCTCAAATATTTCCCCTATGGTCACAGGATGACTATATTCTAATTGACAGGAGATCATTTTGGCAATCACACATCGTGATATAATACTCGAAAAAGACCGCCGGGAGATTCTTATGTGCTTAAGGAAACTGATGATAAAAAGAATAGATGCCGAAAGACTTGCATTCATAAATAAATGCATCGAATGGGATACTCCCCGCCTTAAAAACGAAGAATATCCCGAAGGAGTTTCAATATCAGAAGATGTCGTCTACGATCCTTCCACGGGAGGATCAGGACTTCTCGACATCTATTTCCCCGGCGATGCAAAAGATATTTTCGAAGAAGCATTTTTCCTGATCCACGGCGGCGCCTTCGTTTACGGCAGCAAGGAACTCGATAAGAACTACGGTATGCATCTGGCTCTTAGATCAGGTCTTCCCGTCGTCAATATCAACTATAGTCTCATGCCGGAAAAAGATCTTGCAGGAGAAGCTGAAGAGATAGTAAATGCCCTGTCCTTCCTCAGGACAAACTACGGACTTAAAAAGATCCACACGACCGGAGATTCTGCGGGAGCCTACCTTGCGCTGCTTACTGTCTTTCTCTGTAACGATCCTAATGTCAGAGAGGACCTTAACATCACGGAAGATCCCGGGATAAACTGTCTTTCGTCAGGTCTTATCTGCGGAGGCTTCCTCCGCAACAGGAACGGTTTCCCGGGATACTACATGGATAAGGACAAAACATTGCCCGATTACCTCATGGACATGGGGAAGGCAACCGCTCTTTCTTTCGGAAGGACTCATAATGTACCCTTAGCGGTCATCACGGGTGATAAGGATTCCATGCTCAAAGAATGCAATTACTATAAGACTTGTCTGGATAAGGAAGGGATCCCCAACTCATTCTACAAGGCAGTCTCTGCCGAAGACCGCGTGATGTTCCACGTCTTCCCTGTCGCATGTCCTTTCTGGCCCGAATCACAAAAAGCAATAGACATGTTCGTGGAGAATGCGCGTATTTAACGACAATATAAAACAAGACAAGAAAAAACCTCCGGCAGGACCGGAGGTTTTTCGTTGATCATTGAAAAGATCTTACTCGGCCACTTCGATAACAACGTTATCAAGGCAGAAGGATGACATGTCAGTTGTCTCAAAATAGAGAGAAAGGCTTGTCATTCCGTCGGGTACGGTCCACTCACCGGATGCTTCGATCCAGCCGCCCTTGGATGTATCGACTTCGATGAGATGAGGCCATGTGCCTTCGATATCACCTGTGAGGCAGACCATAGCTGCATCAGTCTTTACAGCGAACGAGAACTTGATCTTCTGGCCGATAAACCTTGAGATGTCGATGGAGTAGCCATCCCACTCAGCTGTTCCGCCGGAGTTCTCGAGACAATAATCACCGTCGAAAGCATCGCCCACGATCTTCTGGGTCGAAGTTGCTCTGGGATGTCCGATGTACTTTTGATCTTCGTAGTCTTCCTTAATGGGAGTGAAGTCCTTCTTAACCTCAACATAGTCTGCGGGCTTTGTCACTTCACCGCCCGTTGCAGCGCATACAACGCCTTCAAATGCAGGCTTGGGAGAGATATCGCCGTAGAAGAGCAAAGGCTTGTCTGCAGACTTCCAGCTCATCTCATCCGTAAGGCCCCAGAAAGTAACGCACTCGATGGGAGTTCCTGCCTTCTTGGCAGCGATGAGGGCTTCGAAGAGGGACTTCATGTAAGTTCCCTGATCGTACATTGAGTTGGGGGAGTTCGGTGCGGAAACATCCATCTCGGTAACATGGATCTTAACCTTCAGTTCCTTGGCATATGTATTCATGGAATTGACATATGTTTCAGCCATGAGACCTGCAGAGATGTGGCTCTGCATGCCCATACCGTCGATATTGCCTGCCTTGGCAATAGGCTTGAGGATGTCGAGGATGACCTGCTGCTTGGAAGGCTGATACTCGTTGTAGTCGTTATAGAAGAGCTCGACGCCCTTAGGTGCGTGCTTTCTTGCAAACTTGAATGCCTGCTCTACGAAATCCTCACCGATCGTCTGTTTCCAGTAGCTGTCACGGAGTCCGCCGTTATCGCCTGCTGCTTCGTTTACTACATCCCATGCATAGATTACGCCGGGATAGTTCTCTTCACACCAGTTGGTGACGGAATCGATGTAGTTTTCCATTCTCTTGAGCATAAGCTCTCTGTCTGCCAGCTCACCGTTTACATCGTAGTTCTTGTAGAAGAACCATGTAGGTGTCTGGGAATGCCATACGAGAGTGTGTCCTCTCATCTTGATGCCGTTCTCCTTGCAGAAGTCCAAAGTGGGCTTGGCTGCATCGAAGTGGATGGCGGGATTCTCGTTATACTTGGCAGGATCAGCAAGGTTTGCTGCTGCATCAAGAACGTTCTCAGGCTTAAGATCGTTCTCGCAGGTAACGGAATCAAATTCACGGATAACGAGCTTTTTGAACTCGTCATTGCTGTTTGTGATGACCGTTGCGGGAACGGCAGCACCCATCATGAACAGATCCTTATAGATCTCCTTGAGGGAGTCGTAGGATGAAGGATCCTTAAGAGCTGCAACAGGAGTATTTGTCAGGTCGTTATAATCACCGACGACGCTGACTGACATATTGGTCAATACCATGTCCTTTACGTCGTTTGCTTCGATGTAGATAACGATGTCCGTAGCATTCTCGGGAATCTCGATATCGCCTTCGGCTACAAGATATACACCCTCTGTAGGCTTAATGGATGTGATGTTGACATAGGATGTATTGCCAAAGATATTGTAGCGCAGGGAAAGTGTGATAAGCGGGTTGGCGCTGTTCACGACTGCCTTGGTGTGCACCTTGTTGCCTCTGTATGCTTCACAGGGGATCTCGATGCCGGCATTGGATGTTGCTCTCTCGGAAATAGTGAGCTTGCCGTCTGCATCGGGTGTAGCCTTACAATCTCCGTTGATCCTCCACTTGTCGGAATTAGCAAAATCTTTTACTTCGATCTTAAGAGGATCTTCTGCTTCGGTAGTTTCAACCGGTTTGCTGGCTTCCGTAGTGGTTGTTGCTTCAGTATCGGATGTACTTGGCTCAGTTGCGGGCTGATCCGGTGTACATGACGATAACAGGCAGCAAGCTGCCGTAACGGCAACCAGAACTGTCATAAGTTTTTTCTTCATATAGCTAACCTTTTCCTTCCGTAGAAATAGTCCTGCATATTATCTCATACAGAGGGGTAAGTCCGCCAATATAAATTGTAAATTTTTCGACAGAAAAACCGGATTATGGTCTCAGGATGGACACTATCCATTCGGGATCGGGGATCTTCATGTCCTCATTAACCGTCATCTCCTCCATGATACCCTGGACCGCTGACCAGAAGCATAGAGACAATTGTTTCGGATCCCCTTTACGGAAGATGCCTTCTTTCTGTCCGGCCTTGATAAGCTTTGCGGTAGAGCTGATGCTGTCGACCGAAAAGGATATCCTTCTGGCTTCTTCCGGCATTCCGGGTCTTCTCACCTGCCCCATGAGAACGAACATGTTGAATACCCAGGGCCGGTCCTTGGCATAAGCGAACAACTGTCCCAGAAATCCGGAAAGCATCTGGTCTGCAGGAACTCCGGGAGATGCTTTGGCAGTCATGCCGACCTTCTTTGTCCCTTCGGTGCCCATCTTGACGAGTTCGGTAAGCAAAGTCTCCTTGGAATCAAAATAATGAAAAAGGAGCCCCGTGCTCATCGGCACGGCGGCTGCTATATCTGATATCTTCGTATCCGGAAAGCCCTTTTCGACGAAAAGGGTCAGGGCTGTCATGAGGATGGCCTGTCTTCTTTCTTCTTTTTGCTCTTTCCTTGTCATCAGATATCAATGCTCCTTTTCTGCTTCTTCAAAATCCTTTGGACCGCGAACTTGCCGCTTACGAGAGCAATGGGAAGTCCGCCGGGATTCATCGTCCACTGGCCTGCTATATAAAGATCATCAACGCCTTTAACAACGCCCTTCATCTTAAGCTGCTTATTGCTTGCCGTGGTCATGAAACCCATATAGGCTCCGTGATAAGCATTGCAGTATCTGTTATAGGTTAATGGCGTCCAGCAGTCCAGAAGTTCAATATTTCCTTCAAGTTCTGCAAATTCTGTTGTCAGTCTCTTTGTGATCTCAGAAGCGATCTCCGCTTTCTTCTGCTTATATTCTTCATCAGACAGGCTTGCCCAGTATTCGAAATCGTCATCAGTCTGGACCAGATTGACCTGGATTACGGCCTTGCCCCCAGGTGCAAAAGACTTATCATATCTGTAATTTTTCATCGACATCCTGCCGATGGACTTTTCTCCGATCTTTATATCTTCACAATCGAAAAAGACAGTATCTTCTACATCAAATGTATCGTCTACGGCATATGCGACCTGGAAGCCGCTCGTTATGGGATATGCCTTGCTGTTCTCATAAGCGGTCCTGTAATCTTTCGGCATATATCTGCCGTCGATGAGTTTTCCGAAAAGGAATGACATATCCACGGCACTTATCACATGATCTGCTTTCACAACTGTTCCGTCTTCAAGTTCGATACCCGTGCATCGCTTTCCTTCGATCATAATCTTTGACACGGCCGAATTGCCATGGAATTCGCCGCCCAGATCTTTGAAGCGCTTTGCGATACGCAGAGACATGCCGAGAGATCCGCCCAAAGGGATGTTGCCGTTGCCGCAGGATATGGATGCATAAGACACCATAAAAGAATAAACGGTATATTCGGGAGGCAGATAATCCGTCATGAGTTTTCTTATCGCAGGATCCTTGAACCTTTGGGCAAAAGTCTTGCAGTCCACCTTGCCGAAATCTTTCATGACCTTGGACATGTCGCCCATTTCCTTGCCGAGCTCTATATAGTCTTTTATGCCCATCATGTCCAGAGGCTTTTTCGACGGAACGACGCAGCCTCTTGCATAGCGGACATACTGAATAAACCTTTTTATCTCTTCTTCATCTTCGGGAGAAAACTCTGTTAATTCTTTCCGGGTTCTTTCAAGATCCTTCCAGAGTGACAATTCATGTCCGTTATATCTTGAAGCATAAAATCTTTGCGTATCGGCATATTCAGTATCATCGTCTATGGCTCCAACGTTCTTCCAGACATTGTAAAGAGCCGTATCTTTCTTTGTTCCGGTAAGCCAGTGTATACAGTTATCTATCTGATAACCTTTCCTGTTCCAGCTCATGCACTCGCCGCCGGGCAAGGCATTCTTCTCATAGATATGCGCTTCGAAGCCGGCCAGCTGCGCATATATTCCTGCAGTAAGGCCTGCTATGCCTCCTCCGACGATCACGACTTTCTGCTTTGTCCCTGTTTCCATTCTTTAAGTCTCTCTTTCTCTGATCTCTCATTTCATTGAATCAATATTCAATGATTACAATTTCAATATACAGGACAGATCAGAGCCTGTCAAGAGTTTGTTGAATAAAAATTCAACGAATTACGAGGGATCGTTCTTTTGCCTCTCACGGTATCTGCCCGTGAAGATGCCGTCATCTATGAATCTTGATGTCTCGGATACCCATACGGGGAATTCTCCCGTATTAAGGACCGTCTGGCCGTTTAACATTCCGGTATGGAAAGATATGTGCCGGAACTGCCTTAAGATAAGTTCCATTCTCGTATAAGGACAATTCACGGGCTTTTCATAGAGCATGTCGTCCGTAATGGAATCCAGATAATCCAAGGTCTTCTTCTCTACCGAATCAAGATAAGAAAGAAGCTCATCGTCCGTCAAAACCACATCAGAAGGATTCTCGGGATTATCAAGACCCTCAGTATGAAATGAAGGTTCTTCATAATCAAAAGGATTTATAAACCACTTATCCGCAGAATGCAGAGCGTGGTAAGCCCATCTCCAGCAGGGCGCGCCATAGCAGATTGCATCCCTGTCATAGGTCTTTATCGATGATCTTATGTTAATGAAATTCGGGACAACAGTCTCTTTGATGATCTTGCAAAGTCCGTCCATGAATATCTCCTTATCAAAGCCACATTACATAGGCCGTTTTATCGTTGGCGTTAAAGCCCGCATACTGATAGAAGCGGTGCGTCGCGGGATCCTTTGAACCCGTGAGCAGCATGATCTTATAGCAGTTGGATCTTATTGCAAGTTCCCTTGCATAAGCCAGGCACTGACTCGCATAGCCCTTTCCTCTATGCTCTTTGGCCGTAACGACATTTTCGATGAAGGCGTAAGGCCTTGCATATCTTGTAAGATTGGGGATTATTACTTCAACGCATGACGATACTATCTTACCGTCAAGCTCATAAACGATCAGGTGATGGTCAGGATCTGAAATTATCTTATCCCATGTTTTCATAAGATCATCATCCTTATCCGGGATCGATTCTTCATGAAGATCAAGATATAGCTCCAATATCTGATCCAGATCTTCTCTTACTGCATCTCTTATCATGTCATCTTCTCCATATAAACAAATTCAAGTTCTTCATCTATCTTCTTCTGATCGAATATCCTGTATCCTGAAGATTCATACAATCGTATGTTATCCCTGCTCCTGGTGCTCGTAAAGAGTTCATAACGTTTGCCGGGATAATGCTTTTCGATCCCGGAAAGAAGTCTTCTTCCGTATCCCTTGCGCCTCTGCCCGGGATCTACCATCAGTTTGCCGATATAGACAGTGCCGTCCTTCTCCTTTGCGCGCACGGACCCTATGATGGCGCCCTCTTCATCCGTCATCTTCAGGATGACACCTTCTTCAAACTCTGTTCTTACCTCATCAAGAGTCTGTTTTAAGGGCGGGATATCCTTATTTCCGAAAAGTTCAGCTTCGCTCTGATAAGCAAGATACTGCAATGCAAGTATCTCTTCCAGGTCTTCCCTATCGGCCGTCCTGATCTCAACTAAAGACATCAATGATCCCCTTCATCTTTACAATATCGAAAAGCCGGCATTCACGAGAGTAAAGCCTGCATTCGCCCCGCTTACCAGCATGGCGATGATATTAATGATCATGCTCGGCCATATCCTCATCTTACCTTTGTTCTGCAGGGATGTGATGATGGCGGAAAGCGCAATCGCTGCTCCCGGAACAAATCCCAGCATGTAAATGGAATATCCTCTCGTGTTGAGTTCGATGTAAGTCGACAAGGACATAAGCGCGATAACATATATTATCGAAGATACGCAGGCTGACGCATATTTCTTCATGACAGGGCCCATCATCAGAACAGATATTATCCCTGCCGCAAACAAAGCACCGTTCGCAACCTCAAGCGGAGCAGTGCCGGAAGGTATGCCCAGAAGGAAGACCGAGCTTGCTATGGATGTTAATCCCATAAATATTCCGGACTTATAAAATTTCATATGCAAACCTCCTCCATCACGAAAAAAGATCTACAAGACTATTATATCACCCCGGGATATGCCGTTGCCTTAAGGAAACAGATCAGAGCCCTTCTATAAAAGAGAAAAACTTATCAAGGCATTTATTCTCTTCCCTGCTCAGGAGGAAGATTCCTGCAGTGTACCAGGAATGGGTATTCTTCTCATCAACGACCCTGTAAAGCTCATTCTTGATTCCAAGAGATGATGCCTTCCCGGCAAATATCCGGGCGCATTCAAAATCTATCAGTCCGTCATGCTCGCTTTGGATCAGGAGCATGGGAATATCATTTGCCGTTATCAGGCTTGCAGGCTCACCCTTTTTCCTGTCATAACCTTCAGCGAAGAGCTGCTTAAGAAGAGTCTTTAAGGTTCCTGTCTGGGGTGCATCGAAACTATAGGGTCCGCCGGATCCTATGAATCCTATTACATTACTGATATCAACGGAATATCTTTCCTGATCAGATCCGGAATAACAGAGGATCGAAGACAGGTGTGCTCCCGCTGAAGGTCCTGCGACGACGATCTTTGAAACATCGATCCCCCTGTCCTTCAGATATTTAACGGCAGCATTATATCCGCAGCATACATCTTCGATCTGCGCGGGATATTTATCCTTAGGTGAATGCCTGTATCCTATCAGGACACACCTGTAACCTGCCTTGGCGATGCATTGGCCAACATAATCGAAGAACTTGGGGCTTCCGGCATTCCAGCCGCCCCCGTGGATCCAGAATATGATCTTGTCACTTGTAATTTGGGATGGTTCGTAAAAGAGGAAATATCTGAACTTATCTTCCCCAAATGAGACCTTCTCGGGAACGATGTCTTTCTTCGCACCCAGAAGTTTTTTATATATCCCGAAATAACTTAAGTTTTCCCTTGTCGAATCTTTCATTCCTTATCCTCCCTTGCCATAAGAAGATTATACTACAGGTCAAATATGCTGATCTGCTTATCGGGGAAATCGTTCATGTAGCGGAAGCATTCATCAGGATCGCACATCATGCCCTTGTCCTTACATATATTCCTGAAAAGTTTCATGAGATCACGTGAGTTCGGGCTCGGTACTTCATAAGAATCACCGTATCTTTCGATATATCTCTCCTTAAGGCCGGGAAAATGTTTATCCAGAGCTGCATAATAATATTCCCTGTCGCCTTCCCTTAAAGTAAGTCCCATATCCCAGCATATGACTCCCTTTACGCCGACACGCGCACATTCCGTAAGGATATTTCTTATGTTCTCCTCGGTATCATTGATGAAAGGCAGGATGGGGGTAAGCCAGACGATGGTCGGGATCCCTCTCTTATTCATTTCCTCCAGGACTTCGATCCTTCTTTTTGTATTGCAGACATTAGGTTCCAGGATCCTGCAAAGCTCATCATCCCAGGTTGTAAGAGTCATTTCGACAACGCATTTGCTTTCCCTGTTGATCTTATCGAGAAGATCGATATCTTCCAATATCCTGTCAGACTTGGTCTGGATCGCAAGACCGAAACCGTACTTATATACGATCTCAAGACACTGCCTTGTCAGACGCAGATCCTTCTCGCAATGCATGTAAGGATCCGACATGGCGCCCGTTGCTATCATGAACCTGGATCTTTTGGACTTAAGCTCTTTTTCCAGCAATTCGGGGGCATTCTTCTTGACTTCGATATCTTCAAAGGGATGATCGAACTGATAGCACAGGCTCCTGCTGTCACAATAGATGCAGCCGTGCGAACAGCCGCGGTAAATATTCATGCCGTGGTATCCGTTCTTGTTATGTACCAAACCTTTTGCTTCAACAAAATGCATATGTCACTTCCCGAAAATAAGAACAGCCAGATCGATCAGTATCAGGTGAAGAGGATAGAGAATATAGAATGCATACTGTATTATCTTGCTCTTCTTCCCGTTCCTGCCCTTATAGAAAAAGCATACCAAAACAAAGCCGATGATTCCGAAAGAAAGATAATAGAAATATTGTTTCGACCAGAATGTTGCGCTAAAGCCTGTCTCAGGCCCGCATTCCGCAAATACGAAGGTCAGATAAAACAAGACCATGGAAACAAAGAATTTTATAAAATTGTGTTTCCTCAAATAGTGCAAAGAAATAATTATCAACTGTCCCGTTACGAACCACTCTGCCTGCAAAAGGAAAGACAGAACGAGTGTTGCAAGGACCCCTGATATCTTAAGCGCAATATGCCATTTCGATTCCAGTATGCAAAGATCGATAAAGCCGAGGAACAAAACAAAGACAACGTTCCAGCTGAAGAAGAAACCATGAAGATCAAAAGCCAATCCGTCTTTTACAGTGACTGCATGACAGACCTGTGTAATGAGCGAGAATATGAAAAGCCTTAATGCATATTTCCTTTTGGAACCCGTGTAACGGAATCCTTCAGAGATAAAGAAGAAAAAGATCGGAGGTCCGACAAAACAGACCATGCAGACTATGCCGACCCAGGGCACTCCGAGTCCGAATGCTCTGAAAGTCGTGAAGGTATATAAGAAGAAATGCCCGATCACGATCGTCGTGATGGCGATCAACTTCAATACATTCCGGCTGAGACCGCCGGCATTCTTTTCTGTCAGAACCGATCCTTCCATAGTCATCACACGGGATCAGACTTCGTAATCAAAACTGCTCCTGATCTTAACGAAAGGCCTTACCTTTACGTCAGCCACGGCAACATGCAGAGGGTTCACAGAATAAGCCTTAAGCGCATCGGCATCCTCGAAAAGAGAATCCAGCATGACATCTCCGGAGGAACTGTCGAGCTTATCGCAATTCACTCGGATCTCGACTATGCCGGGAACCTTGCCCATCAAGCCTTCGAGACCTTCCTTGATCCCTGCCTTGATCTTCTCTTTCTCACAGTCATTAAGCTCATCTTTAAGAGTCCAGACTATAACATGTCTTACCATACATACACCTCCGATAAAAACCTTACAAGGATAATTATACCTTTTTGATCTTATTGCTTTTATTTTTTGTTCCCATAAGGAAACAAAGGAAAGGTATCTTCAAACTGATCTCAGAACAGATCATGGTAACGATAAATGCCGGGATAATGGGAAGCAGATACAATAAAGCTGCATTGTTGCCTAAGAAACCCTCGAACCAGCATTGGAATAAAACGATCCAAATGAAATGGAAGCTGAAATAAGGGAAGGATCTTTGAGACATGTATGCAGTTAATCTGTTATCAAAATCAAGAGAGTTCTTTCCGATCCCGATCAAAGCCAGGATCATGAACCATTCTTCGAATGCTTTGGCAATGACATTAAGCAACCCGAAATCGATCCCTGACCAGATAAACATATACACATTTAAGATCCCTGCAACAAGGGCAACGGCAAGAGATAAATACCTGTACTTCTTTATCTTTTCTATCACGATGTCGTTGCTTAAAACAAAATAGCCGATAAGGAAGATATAAAGATATTCCGCGAAGCTCTTTCCGCCTACGACCAAAAGCTCATAAAGCAAGGGCAAAGGGATCACCATGAGACAAAGCGCCCAGAAGGGGATTTTCCCGATATCCTTTTGCTTCTTTACGATCTTCTTCGTCACTGCAATGATGCCGGCACTTACAAGCGAGATGATGAACAGAAAGTATAAAAACCAGAATTGGCCGACGCCAAAGCCACCGTCAAAGCCCGATAAATCCGTCCACTTAGTAAAGAATACGATATAGTGTTCGAAGAAGCCTCCGGTATAACCCAAATTGTTAATGTCACCGATATATGCAAGGATCGGGCAGAAAAAGAGCGTTCCGAAAACAAAGGGAACCATGAGCCTCTTTACTCTCTCCAGGACATACTGTCCGTAACTTCTTTTCTCAAGAGCATACTTCGTGCTGATACCGGCCAGAAGGAAGAGCAAGGGCATAAAGAAAGGACTGAAAAATACAATGAAACTGCTGACCGCTCTATTAGGCTCAAAGCAGACATAATTTAATTCTCCCCAGCAGTTAAAAGACTGCGCTGCGTGATATGGTATCAGCAGGAAAACATCCATCCATCTCAGATTGTCTATAAAATGTTTTCTCACAAAAACGAACTCCTTATCCACACCGGAAGTCTCACGATCTTCCGGTCCCGGGGATTTCCTCAGACCAGACAATTATACCATTGATGCCGATCAATCCAGTTCAACCGAATCGGAAACATAATAGCTGAAGCCTTTTGACTCACAGTATTCCTTGATCTCTGATATAAGCTCTTGATCTTTCGTATATTCAAGAAGATATATATCGGCTCCCTTATCCGCATAGCGCTCGATGTAGTCTTTGAAATATTCATGGTCTTCAGGATCTGCTCTGCCGAATCCGTTCTTGTCCCATAATATCTTCGCGAAAACATTCTCCTGATTGATCCCGCTGATGACATCATCCCAGGAACCGCCTGTTTTGCAGTATGCATCAAGATATTTGTCGCCGCCGTTTATCAACACCTGTAAGCCTGTCTTTCTCATGGCTTTCATCATGTTTGTAAGACCGGTTAATATATCCTCTTTGGGGAAGTTATAATACACATCGCAGTTATCAACGAAAAGGCCGTCGATCCCCTTTGCAGTCAGATCAGGTATCAGTTCTTCTGTTATGAAAGCCTGCCAATTTGAATCGGATACATCTATCCATATCTCTTCATCCCAGTTCTCGTATCTGCCCAACTTCAGGGATCTGAAACGTTTATAGTAACTCCTGAAATCCTCCAGGGATCCTATATTGATATAACTTAAGACCTTATGTCCTTCACTTTTGAAGGACTCTATTTCATCTTTGTCATAATACTGTGCATCGATAACGACCGTATGGTAATCAGCCAGCTTATCAAGTTTGCCTTCAAAACTTAAGAAGACACCGTATTCATTCTTAAACGACTGCTTTTCAGTAGTCTCAGACAATTT
>JAIKVV010000019.1 GCA_024685385.1 Saccharofermentans sp.
TACAGGAAGCCATGGAAGACTATATTGATTACTACAACAACGAAAGAATTCAGGTCAAACTGAAAGGACTGACTCCTTGCCAGGCAAGGAATCAGTCCTTATACTCATTTTAAACCGTCCAACAAAGTGGGTTCACTTCAAATGCGGCTCTGATAATTTGTTTAATATCAATGGAAAATCATTTAAGTCTTGCTTCTTTTCCTCGGCTTCATGAAAGCATAGAAGAAACTAAGGAGCGCTGCGCTTAATAGGACTCCGCCGATGATATCAGTGATCCAGTGATAACCGCACAAGATCCTTCCTATGACGGATATGGCGATCAATACGATGCAGACGGCCTTTATGATCTTGCCGGAATGCTTATCATCGATATATTGCGGCAGGAGAGTAATCAAGCTTCCGAAAACAACACAAGCAAGCATCGTATGGGATGACGGGAAAGATGCCTCCGGGAATGTCTCGCCCGGTTTCATAACTGGCCTGTAGTTGATTATTACCTTTTCGAAAAAGACATAGAATGCAAACATGACCGCATAAAGGCAGCCGGCGACGATTATGCACTGGTCAACTTTCCTTAAGTCCTTGCGTTTTATAAGCTGCAAAACCCCGATGATCGCAAACATAACAACAACAAGGATCGCAACGATTCCCAAAGCCTGAGTAAAATAATCCCAATACTTATTTGTTCCGATAGAAATATGAACTTCTGTATTGAACCTAAGCAAGCCGAGCGGATAACCGACAGGACCGGTTATACCGACATCAACAGTCTTTAAGATCAATATCCAGAGAGCAAACAGCAAGGAGAACACTCCTCCTGCGATAAGTTTTTTTGTTTTAGCATTCATGGTCTAATCCTCCGTACAATCTATTTTATCCCAAAAGATCAAAATATCAAAAAAGGTTGCCTCACTGATGAGACAACCTTTCTGGTGGGAGAGGGTGGATTCGAACCACCGAAGTCACTGACGACAGATTTACAGTCTGTTCCCTTTGGCCGCTCGGGAACTCTCCCATATATGAGGTAGTGTAAGTGGTGGGCCTTCAGGGACTCGAACCCGGGACCGACCGGTTATGAGCCGGGAGCTCTGACCAACTGAGCTAAAGGCCCACGTCAACACTACATGTGCGATTTTTTGCGCTTGATTAGTATATAAATATCTTCCCTTATAGTCAAGTGTTATTTTTTACATATATAAGAAAGGGCTGCTCCGCAAACACGGAACAGCCCGAAACATAAGTCTTTAAAGCTTATTTAGCCGTAAGATAGCCCTTTGCCGTCAGGAGTTCTGCAGTCAGAACGCCGCCGCCGGCTGCGCCTCTCAGTGTGTTATGAGACAGGCAGCAGAACTTATAGTCAAAGAGGTTGTCCTCACGGAGCCTGGAGATAGATACGCCCATTCCGTTTTCATACATCGCGTCAAGCTTAGGCTGAGGACGGTTATCTTCCTCGAGATAACGCAGGAACTTGGAAGGTGCCGAAGGCAGACCCAGCTTAACTGCGGGGCTCTCGAAAGCTTCCCATCTTGCAAGGATCTCATCGATCGAAGGCTTATTCTCGAAAGATACGCTAACTGCAGCAGTATGGCCTTCCTGAACGGGAACGCGGTAGCACTGAGCGGAAATGATCGTATTTTTTGCAAGTTCGATATGATCACCTGCAAGCTCCCCCCAGACCTTGAGGGGTTCCTTCTCACTCTTCTCCTCTTCACCGCCGATGTAAGGAATGATGTTGTGCTCCATCTCGGGCCAGTCAGCGAAAGTCTTGCCTGCGCCGGAAATAGCCTGATATGTGCATACGGATACCTTGCGTACGCCGAAATCAAGAAGGGGCGTAAGAGCAGGAACATAGCTCTGGATAGAGCAGTTCGGCTTAACAGCGATAAAACCTCTCTTTGTACCGAGACGGGCTTTCTGAGCTTCGATAAGGCCTGCATGGTCAGCGTTGATCTCAGGTATGATCATGGGAACATCCTCTGTCCACCTGTTGGCAGAGTTATTAGAGATAACGGGTGTCTCGAGCTTAGCGATCTTCTCTTCCAAAGCGCGGATCTCATCCTTCTTCATATCGACGGCACAGAATGTGAAGTCGATCAAAGAGCAGTATTCCTCGATATTATCAGTACCGTAGACGATCATGTCCTTGACCTTCTCAGGCATGGGAAGATCGATCTTCCATCTTCCTTCAACTGCGTCTTCATAACGCTTGCCTGCAGATCTGGGGGATGCACAGAGTGCAACGAGTTCAAACCAGGGATGGTCAGCCAGGAGCGTTATGAAACGCTGGCCTACATAGCCTGTTGCACCGATTACGCCTACTTTTAACTTAGATTCCATTTTCTTCTCCTTCTTTATACACCATATAGCACATCGAAAAGTGTCCGCCTGTGGTGTACATTTGTATTTCAGGGAAAATATTATCACAATGACATTATGATAACAATAGCAAGATTAACTATTTTCGGAATGCTGCTGTGATAAAATATGTGAAAATCACGAAAGAGGCTCATATGACAAGTTTTCCGATACTTGATCAGTACTCGAATTATATGCTCGCAGTCCTCGGAAGGAGCGAGCTTACCGTCATGGAGTATAAGTACGACATTATAGGCTTCTTCCGCTTTCTTAAGCTTGACCGGGGGATAGTTTCAGCCGGTACAGCCCTTGAAGAGATCGACATTTCCGATGTGGACGTTAAGATGGTCGACAGTGTCAGTTTTGATGACCTTATGGCTTACATAATCTACCTTTCAAGGATCAGAAAACAGTCTAATTCATCAAGAGCAAGACACATTGCATCCCTTCGCAGTTTCTTTAAATACTGCTATTCCAAGAAACATCTGATCTCATCTAACCCGGCTACAGAGCTCGAAACGCCCAAGATCGGCAAACGCAATCCCAAATACCTTTCGTTGGAAGAAAGCCGTACTCTTCTTGAGACAGCCTACTCTTCCCCTCACGAATCCAATGAGCGCGATTATTGCATGCTTACTCTCTTCTTAAACTGCGGGATGCGTCTTTCGGAGCTTCGCGGGATAGACATTGACGACATTCATGATACAACTCTAACCGTAATCGGTAAGGGAAACAAAGAACGCACCATATACCTTAATCCCGCCTGTCTTACGGCCCTTGAAGACTGGATGAACGTCAGGAGCACTCTTAAGATCAAGCCTGATCACAAAAAGGCTCTCTTTGTCAGCAAGCGCGGAACAAGGATCTCAGATGACATGATCCAGATAACGATCAAAAGGCTCTTAGGAGAAGCAGGCATCGATACAAAGGTATATTCGGTGCATAAGCTCCGTCACACGGCAGCAACTCTCATGTATAAGTACGGACATGTCGATATAAGGAATCTTCAGATGATCCTTGGACATAAGAGCGTCTCAACGACGCAGATCTATACACACGTTGACGACTCGCAGTTGCAGCAAGCCGTCAATTCAAATCCTCTTTCTTCTTTCAATCCTGATGAAAAATAAGATCAGCCGCTCGTAGCAGAAGGCGTAGTTTCTTCTGTCTCAGCCAAGCTGGCCTGAGGCTTTGTATCTTCAGGCTGTGTAGGATCTGTGGGCTCAGCAGGTTCACCCTCGCCTTCACCGCCCTCAGGAGCAGACTTAGCGAAAGAAACAAAAGGAAAATAATCCATAGCAGATACATACTGTTCCTGAAGGTTCTTTGACTCGAAAAGAGAATTCTCTTTTATGAGCTGATTATTCCTGTAAGGGAATGTAATAGCAGCATAGCTCGTAAGACCTATCAGGATTGCCAGGATCATGACCTCAATGATCAGAAGAGGCGTTATCGGGAATAGATCATTGATCTTCTTGACCTGTCTTGAACTCTTCTTCTTGGAATCGGAAGATATGAATTCCGCAACCTTAAAGCTCTTTGAATCGATCCTCTGCGAGATCTTGTCGAACATGGAATTCCTTGTATATTCATCCAGTTCCCTGTCGACAAATTCTATGTCATCAGGAAGCGGATACTGCTCGATCTCGGCATTGGCATTGCGGAGCAATATATCACCGAATTCAAACATTACCTTGTCGCCTGCAAGTGTATTACGGCGCGAAAAGAGTTCACTGTATGACTTTATGATCGCAGATTCACACCTGGTTGATTCACGGGTCTTGCTCAAAACGGCAGGATATGCCATGTCAACAGTGGAGTCATAAAACTCCTTAAGGTTTTCTCTCGTTAATTTTCCGATCCACATTGATTCCATGATCACACCCCCGGATTCCCGTAAGGATTATTCTCAGGCCCGTTTTGCGAAGCAATATATTCAGCCGGAACTATAACAGGCTGATAATATGTTCCGTTGGGACCTTCCGCCTCATAGAAGTAATTACCCGCACCATCAGAAAAGAGCGGTCTCGATGGGTCAAATTCGGCATAAGATCCGTTCTGCGAAGGAACATATGCTTCTTCCTGAGGGATATATACTTCAGCCGCATCTGCAGCATGATAATCATTGTATTGAGCATTTACCTCTTCAGGCACATACGGCGCAACAGGCATCTCGGGTACATAAGGAACAGCAGGCTCGGAAACAGCAGGCTGCACAGGCTTTTCAGCAGGAACTTCATTTCTGATATTAGCCTGTGTCTTGTTTACCTGAGGCTTTGCAGTCTTCTTACGTTCAGGTCTAAGTGAAGGATCCGCGCCGTCAACCTTTGAAGAGAAATGTGACATCGGATATACAAATGACAAAATGACAATGATAAGGAGCGCTATAAGCAATACGATCCTTATCTGCCCTGTCATGAAAGCAAGCATGAATATGGGGATCATGATACCGAGTCCGACATAGAAAGTTACTTCCGCGCATCTCCTGAGATTTGTCTTGATCCTGTTATTGCAGACGAGGAACAACACATAAATATAGTAGAAATCATGGATTCCCAAAGCTATTCCGAGCAAAGCACAAGTTACGACCAGCATCTTCGCCGAAGGCAATACGGCAAAGGCCAAAAGTCCCAACACAGTGCAAAGCGACTGGATAATTACTCTAGTCTTTGAAGTCAGAAGATGTGCAAAAGCGGATTTTATAAATGCCGTAACAAAGGAAGCCATAACAGCAACTATCATGTAATAGAAGGAGGCTGTCGCAAGAGATATACCGACTCTACCGAGGAAATTGGGAACAAAGATGAGCAGGAACGATACTATGATGCCGAGGATCAAGAAGGAAGAACATAAGAACTTCCCTGCATATCTGTCACGGAACATGGACATCCATCTGCTTACCGGGAACTGCGATTCATTGACATTGTTATTGTTTTTCATGAAGTAGTTCATGCCGACTGCAGTAAGGACTGAAGCTGCGCCGCCGATAAGAGCAACGGCGAAAAGACCGAATCTCTCATAACAGATGCCGGCGATTACAACACCTACCGATACACCAAGCATATAGGAAGATGCCTGGATATTATGAACGGTCCTGTCATCGAAATCACGGTAACCTGATTTGCCTGCGTTGATCCTGTATGTCCTTAAATAATCCATAGGCATGCCGAGGCAGAATCCGATCGGCAGTGACATTACGGTAAGAACGATCGCGTTATCGGTTATGCCGCAGATCAAAGCAAGGAAATAGCCCAAAGATGTGAGGGTCAGAAGAGCGATCCTGCCGGTGAGTTTATTCTTGACATAAGCCCTGAGAGAATTGAACCCGAAGAAACCGCATACAAACAGCAAAGTAGCTGCTGCTATAAGTCCCTGGATCAGATAAGGACTCTCCCCTTCAAAATGCTCTTTATAGAAACTTGCAAATGTAATCGGGATCATTACAGCGGAGAAAGCGGCAAAGAATGACAGGAGCCTGTTTGCGTTCTCGCCGTACATGATAAGCACAGGTCCGTTGCCGGATATTCCCTTGGCAATGGTCGAAATAAGGAGATTGATCTCAAAAATGATTATGCCCATGGATACGGCAATGGAGATGATGGTAAATATCCAGCTGAGGCTCATGCCGTTTACGGTAGATTCAAAATCGGATCTGGGCATGCAAAGCTCATATACTCCGGCAACCGTATTATCTTCGGAAATGATGGGAGCTATGGCACAGACATATTTATTGTCCTTATCGCTCCTTGAGGTAAAAGCTACTTCCTGATTCTGGAAGCACTTGATATACTGCTCACCCGCATTTGCAAGATAATGCTGCTCGGCACTTTCCTGAGCCAATGATGAATAGATCCTCTGGAATGAATCACCCGCCATGACGTAGATATTGACGATATAGTTCTTATCTGTGTCATAAGACATATCCGGCAAAGGATAATCCATATTCTCAGCTATCTCGTTATGCCCGAGTAGCGAAGAAGCATTCATTGCAATAGCGCACATAGTATCGGCGCGCTCACTTTCAAGAGCAAGGATATAAGTCCTTGTAAGCTGCGAGGACATAACGAACAGAACAACGAGAATAGTAGTAAAGCAATATCCTATGGTAGATGAAATGATCCTCTTCATCTTCCCTTTTGCAGATTCTCCTGCATGGCCGGACGAACTGCTCTTACGCATGAGCCTGATAAGGATCTCCTGCAGAATAAATATAACGACTGCCACGGCAAACGATACAAGTACAGCAACCAGGATACGGCCTTCAAGTATGTCTCCAATATTGTTAAGGCCCGTAAAAACGCACTTATACTCGAAAACCGCAACAAACACTCCGCTGCTGTTCGTTATAGGTACAATGATGCTCTCGTAGTTATCGCCTTTGATTATCGATCTGGAATTCTCGGAATCGAGCCATTCGGAGATCTCACGGTTCGCAACGGCAAATTCCATGGCATTTTCCGTCCCCTGTACGAACAAAGGAGCTATATGACCCTCAGAATAAGAAAACAGACCGTAGCTTTCGGTCGACAGGGACTCTGTCGTCACGTCCGCCAGCATTAGGCTCAAAACATGAGAATATTTCTCGGCGGCAGCAGAAGGATCAGTTGAGATATCATCTCCGTTGATCCCGACTTTAACAAGATCTGCCACCTGATTTATCTTAGTGTCTGAAATGCCCTCAAATTCATTCTCGAACTGAAGACGCATATGATGTACGGCAAAAGAAACAGCCGCAACTGAAATGATAAGAGCAACGATCACGAGGATCACGGCTCTTACTGCGCGATTAAAAACATCAGAAGAATACTCTCTGGTATCTTTTGTGTTTGATGACATATACATATCTCCCGATTTTATTATTACTGATTATACAATAAGGTATAAAAATCGCAAAATCAGGGAAATTATAAATAAATTACGGGTATATTACTCTTCGGTCTTGACAGCATCAACTGCATCAGCAACTGCACCGGCAGTCTCTTCGGCAGCTTCCTTGACTTCTTCAGCTGCTTCCTGAACTTCTGCCTTGGCATCAGACTTCTGCTCGTCATTACCGTTAACAAGATTGTCTGCCTTCTGGGCAACATCAGCACCGGACTTGATCAAAGTCTTGCCAAGATTAGCAAAAGCATTTCCAAGATCCTTACCTGTGTTCTTCCAATCATCTCTAAGTGCCATGTCGATACCTCCGTATAACATTTACTTAAAATACGAGGCTGTCATATGACAGCCTCTTCTGGTTGCGGAGGAGGGACTCGAACCACACGACCTCCGGGTTATGAGCCCGGCAAGCTACCAACTGCTCCACTCCGCGATATCATATTGCGCACTGTAATGGTGCTCGTGACCGGACTTGAACCGGTACGGATTTTACTCCGACGGATTTTAAGTCCGTTGCGTCTGCCAATTCCGCCACACGAGCTCTCCGTCAGTGCTCAATGATAATACACCTCAATAATAAATAAGTCAAGGAGCATAAACGTCCACGAGAGAAATCATACGGGGCTGCCGCAATTGACAGCCCGATTGATCTTTAACTTGAGGTGATCCTTATATCACTTTTTTCCTACATACTTGTCATATTTATAAAGGAATGTAACCATTTGTCTTCTCAGGCAATCTCCGTTGGGACGGAAGGTGTT
>JAIKVV010000001.1 GCA_024685385.1 Saccharofermentans sp.
ATTATTTACTTATTATAATTTACTTTATTTTGTTTACGCGTTTTTATTTCCTTAATATACTTTACTCAATTCTATTTTCATATTTAATTTATCATAATATATTTACCATAATATAGATTACATATATTACAAAAGGAGAGCTTCAACTCTCCTTTTGTTTTGTTATGCGATTTTCGTCAGCGGAGGAACATAGATTTTTGCTTCATATTCCGCGACTTTTGCCCGAAAAGCAGCTTCGTCGACCTTCGCATCACCCTGCTGCGGTTCATACGTGGCATGGCCGGACTGCATATAAAAGCCGTCCTTCTCATTTCCCGGGAAGAAGGTCATCACATTCTCCAGCGGCGACAGCGTCTGCCCGGAAAGGCGATAAAGCGTATTGCTGGAAAAGCCTGCCCCCGAGGAGCCCTGTTCCAGGATGACGTTATCGGTGCGGAGATAAAAACGGTCCCTCGCCTGGGATGTGACAATATTCACCGGAACACCGTTGATCAGCGTATAAAGATCATACACCATGGAGTTGGAGAAGTCCTCCGTGCCCAGGCCGGCAATGATCAGCTCCGGCACCCCGTTTTTGTCCACATCTTTTAAGGCATAGCCTGCGCCGGCGGAATAGGCAATGATTTCCGAAATACCGTTTTCCCAGGCATATCCCGCGTCTGTCCGGCCTGAAGTATAAGCCGTGCGATACTTTTCAAGGACAGTGTTATATGCCGTGACGAAATCCCCCACGTAAATATATGCAGGTTCCGTCACAGCCCTGCTGCCGCCGCCTTCAAACACTGCCTGAACCCCCCAGCCGTTGAAAGAGAGGGGCACATTGCTAACCGCCAGGGTGTCTCCTTCCAGTGCCTCCAGCACGAGGCCGGGATTGGCAGCTCCGGCAGCATCAAGAGAATAAACCGTTCCGTCCGGGCTGACAAACTGCCAGGTGAGAGAAGACGCCTTGTCTGCATGGGCAATGAACCACGTTTTGCCACCGATGGCAATTGCCTCACTTGTAGGATTTTTAGTGATAACGATCGAATCCGCAGCAGGTTCAGAAAAATCAGAAGAATCCGCATCTATCCAGGAAGAGGAAGCTTCTTCCTGAGGCGGTTCGATCTCCACTCTCGTCCAGGTGAAGTTCACCAGCTCTGCCTGATTGCCGAAACGGTTAACGACAGCGTTTTCATACTCTGCCTGGGATATTTCCTCTCCGCGGCTGTTGCGGTAGGTAATCTGTGCCGGCACATCCACATCCGAATAATACTCGTAGCGGGAAGCAACCGGGATCAGATCGATCTGCCCGTCGTGCAGGCAGAGGGCTATCACGCCGATGTAGGCCTCCTGAAAACCGCTGCGCACAATATCGGTAAACAGATAATAGTAACGCCCGGTAGAAGGCTCAAAATAACAGGGTACCGGTGCAGCATCGGAAATCACATCCGGGAAAGATCCACCCTCCTCCAGCTCATATGTGCAGGGCACAATACCTGTAAAATCACTGCTGACTTCATAATAATTGGCAGTGGTATAAAGCCCTGTACCCTGAAGTGTGGCTGCCGCCACCTCCAGACGACCGTTGCGGTCAAGGTCAGCGAAACTATAAAACCAGGGGGATTCCCACACTTCCTTGAAAGACCACTCGTCATAATGCGCCATCAGCAACTCTTTCTGCTGTTGCTCCGAGAGAAGAGGCTCAGATGCACTCTGTGCAGCAGGAACTGCTGTCGGTTCCACAGTTGGAACTGCATACCGGGTATTATCTGCCGGGGAGGCAGAAGACCCTGGTGAAGCAGGTTGCCTGTTTCCGCTGTCTGAAGAACATCCGGCAGACGAAACAAGAAAACAGATCAGAAGAAGACTGATAATTACTCTTTTCATAACGGTCTCTTTGTTTTATATTCCTCAAGAATTTACATAAATAATTTTATGTAATACATTTTATGTATTTAAAATTATGTCAATTTGCTCTGATAAAAACAGTGTAGACTTTCACGTCTCCCTTATGATCGACCCAGACGAGATTCCCCTGTGCGCCGAGGGAGAAGCTGCCTGTGCCGTCCTTGTAGAGGACTTCATCGGTATAGGAGGTATCTGAAGTAAAAGTACGCTTATAATGCAATGCATTTGTGTACAGGATAGAGCCTTTGCCGTCCTCTTTGCCTGTCATCGTCCAAAATGCTTTTTCAAATGCGTTCCCGCTCCATTGGACTTCAGCTGTATAAGTTCCGTCGTTATTTTTGGTAATGGTGATCATGCCTCTGCCTGCAATTTTTTCTGCCCATTTACCGACGAGCTTATCTGCACTTAATTCAGCTGCAGGTGCTTTAGCCCCTTTCACCGTAATCAGGGCGGAGGCAGTATCCGTGCTGCCCGCTTTATTGGTGTAACGGCAGTACACTTTCCATCCATTGAGTTCTTCCGGCACATTTTCCAGCTTCATGGTGCTGTACATACCGTTGATGATCTTCAGAGAGGGGAACTTTTTGGAAGCGTCCTGATAGGGAAGATCTGTTTTTCCATCCGGACTGACAAAATGCCAGACGGCCCAGGTAGCGTTTTTGTAGCGCGCTACAAAGAAACAGGTTCCGCCTTTGGCAACCGATTCGTCCGTCGGGTTTTTGGTCACTACCGGCAGATCGCCTTTCGCGGCTGCTGACGTGCCTTTTTCCCCATTGGAAACCTGGATCGGCGTGCCGTTTCCACTGCTTGCCGCGACCAGAAGGATCTTACGTCCTGTCTGAATGGCACCAAGATTCATTTTCGGATTGAGCCCCTGCAGAATCGTGCTCACTTTTGCATAATCCAACCCATAGGCTGCACAGAGGTTGGCTGCCGTGTCCCCTGAAGCAATCACATGGGAATACACTGCATAAGAAGCCCCAGCTACACTGGAAGATGGGAACAGGTAGCTGCGCCCGGCCTGCATCCGGCTGAGATCCGTCAAACCGTTTACACCCTTGATAACCTCTGCCGTTGCCTCGGAATATCCGATTCCAAGGCCGTCGGCAACGCTCCGGGCTGTTTCGCCGGAGGACATCTTGTAGGAAACCAGATAATACTGGAACTTGTCTGCCGTCGTCTTGCTGACGTTGATGTTGGAATCTGCCGCTTTATTCACAGCCGTGGAGATGCTGCCCGCATCAGTGTCACTGATTGGCAGGTAAAGTTTCTGGCCTGCGTAGATCCGCCCCAGCTGGCTGTCGCTGGTCATCCCGTTGAGTTCTTTGATGGCTTCTTTTGCTTTGGTATAGTCCAGCTTATAGGCGGAACAGATGCTGAAGATCGTATCCCCGGTTTTTACGGTATACTGGACAACTTTGTCTGTGGGGACAACGACCGTCGTCGTAGAGTTGGACAGAGACAGAATGGATTTTGCCGCGTCCGCAGAATTCGGGATATACAGTTTCTGCCCCGGACGGATCGCATTCAGCTTCTGATCACTGGAAAAACCGTTGACGATCATGATCGCAGACTTTACTTCATCATAGTTCATTCCTTTTGCCTTGCAGATGCTGTACAGCGTATCGCCCTGCTTCACCTCGACCTGGGTGATATAGGGCGAATAGTCTTTTGCTGCAAATGCTTGTACGCCGAAAAGAGGGAGCAGCATTACAACGAAAAGCAGCATGGCAATTATTTTTTTCTTCATTTTCATTTCCTCCCGGAATCAGTCCATATTGATGTCACCCATTGTACTCCTTTTGTAATTAAATTGCAACCTTTGTTTTTGCTTTTTCCGAAAAAAAGGAGAAGGTTTCCCTTCTCCGATGCGCATACCGAGACAAAAAAATTATGATTACTTTTCTATGTAACTTATATTATGTAATCTTATTAAAAGACATTTCTGCCGTTTAACAGGATTGAATCGTCCCAAAGGTTGTCGCTGTTTATCCCGTCCAGGAAAAGAACGTTTTCCCCGCAGTCACGGATGGAACAGCCGGAAAAGCGGAAATGCTTACAGTTATACAGCTGGCCGCCCATGAGACTGCCATTATCGATTACGGATTACGGCAAGAAACTCGTCCGCCGTGTCAGCACGCACCGTCTATACTCTGAAAGGCCCAAGCCTGTGCATTTTATAAAATGAATCCCCCGTCTACTGCAAAAACCTGCCCTGTTGTGTAAGTGGCTGACGCTAAATGCACGATCGTCTGTGCGATCTCTTCCGGTCTTCCCAGCCGACCGAGAGGGATCTCCTGCGCAAGCTGTGTCAAAGTGTCCTGCCCCAGCACCTGCACCATATCCGTATCGATCACGCCGGGAGCTACACAGTTTACACGGATACCTGTCGGAGCAAGTTCTGCCGCCAGAGACCGTGTCAGACCGATAATGGCATGCTTGGTACAGGAATAGGCCACTTCGCAGGAAGCTCCATGCTGCCCCCAGATGGAGCTGACATTGATGATGCAGCCTTCGTGGGCATGAAGCATATCCGGAAGAACTGCCTGCGTTGTGTGAAAGCACCCCCCGAGGTTGACGGCAAACATCCGTGCCCATGCCTCCGGTGTAATGTCCTGAAACTGGATCTGGCCTGCCACCCCTGCATTATTCACAAGCAGGGTGATGCTGCCCAGTTCCTTTTTTGCATGAGCCACCATCTCCCGCACAGCAAGGGAATCGGAAACATCCGCCTGCCAGGCGATGGCGGTTGAACCCATTTCCCGCAGTTCCTTCACCAGTGCTTCCGCTTTTTCTTTCTGTTCGAGATAATTGATACATACAGCGTATCCTTCCCCAGCCAGTGCGCGCGCTGCAGCCGCACCGATGCCGCGGGAGCTTCCTGTAATCAGTGCTACTTTTTTCATTTTTCTTTATGAATCACCGCATAAACAGCGGAAACAAATCTCTGCCACAATTTAGGGCTCTGTTCTTTCGGCATCGGAGAAAAGACAGGCTCTTCCTCCGGCCGGGGAGGCTCGGCAAAGGCTGCCTGCTCCGTAATACTGTCTGTTTCGAGTTTCTCGATATCCGTCACGCGGGCATTCCCTTTCAGGTCTTCATAGATCGTTACTCTGGCGTAATACGGCTCAGCCCCGGGATAGACAACAGTCGCCTCACACAGGATGCAATAATTCATCCCGGAAACCAGCTGTGTCCCAAGCAAAGCCACGGGTACATACCTGACTCCCACAAGCCCTTCCATCGCTTTGTCAAACGCTGCCTGTGCCTCCGGCGTCATTTCCGGAGAGTCCGGCGTCTGCCAGCCGCCGACACGCTGCCCGGCTTCTGCTGAAGCCGACAGGCTGAGAGCGAGCAGAAGCCCAGCAATCAAAAGAACGGAAATCATTTTCTTCATAGAAATTCCTCCCCCTTGGCTGATACCAATGATTATAGCAAAGAGGGAGGAGATTTCATCAATATTCTGTGAATTTCAGCTGCAGCACCGGCTGCATCCCGGCATTCACTTTTTCAGCAAATTTTTAGCAAAGTAGTCCTTCGTGAGCTTTGTCACAACACCGGAGAGCATCAGAAGAGCAATCAGATTGGGGATCGCCATCAGCCCGTTCAGGGTATCGGCTATGTCCCACATGAGTGCGCCCGATCCCACCGCACCGACAATGCACACCAGAGCAAAGATGACCTTGTATATAAGAAGTACGGTTTTATTGTTGTCTGTGAGATAGCCCCAGCAATTCTCCCCGTAGTATGCCCAGGAGAGAATAGTAGACAGGGCAAAGAAGAGCAGACTCAGTTCAATGATCTTCCCTCCCAGCGTACCGGGGAGAATGGTGTTGAATGCTGCCGCCGCTGCCGCACCTTTTGAAGTAAATGCCCCAAGCCCGCCTTCCACATCGAGGATTCCGGAGAGCAGCACGGCAAAAGCCGTAATGGAGCAGATCACGATGGTATCGATAAACACTTCAAATACACCCCAGATCGCCTGTTCACAGGGTTCTTCCGTGGAGGATGCTGCATGGGCAATCGGAGCAGAACCGAGGCCAGCCTCATTAGAAAAGACGCCGCGTGCAAAACCCTGCTTCATGGCCATCATGATCGTATACCCAAACAAACCGCCGCCGATGCTCTTCAGAGAAAAGGCTCCCTTGAAGATCTGAGCAAATACAGCCGGAATATGACCGATGCGCATAATAATAAGGACAATGCCGGCGAGGATATAAAATGCGGACATAAACGGCACAAGCAGAGACGTCACCTTGCCGATGCGCTTGATGCCGCCCAGTGTCACCAGCGCCACCACAATGGCGATCAGGATACCGGATGCGACCTCCGGCAGATGGAAGAGATCCTTCAGGGCGCCGGAAATTTCACTGCTCTGGGCAATGTTGCCGATCCCGAAGGAGGCAAATCCACCGAGAAGGCAGAAGATAACTGCCATCCATTTCCAGCTTTTGCCGATGCCGTTTTCAATATAATACATCGGTCCGCCATGATAAACGCCGTTTTCGTCTTTTACACGGTACTTCATTGCCAACACGATTTCTGCATACTTGGTGATCATGCCGAAAAATGCGGCGACCCACATCCAGAACACAGCTCCTGCCCCACCGGTAAAGATTGCTCCCGTTACACCGGCAATGTTGCCTGTACCCACCGTTCCGGCCAGTGCTGTGGTAACAGCCTCAAAGGGAGAAATATTGGCACCGTGATCCTGACCTTTTTTGTCTTTGGAAAAAAGAGTGCCGACAGTGTTTTTAATGATACGCCCAAAGTGCGTCACCTGCAGCCAGTTGACACGCACCGTCAGATAAACACCGGTACCCACAAGCAGCAGAAGCATCAGCGGACCCCAGGCAAAGCTGTTGACCGCCCCGTTTATCGCTTCGACTTTTGCAATAAAGTTTTCCATTCTTCTTCCTCTTTTCCGATTATTGTTTCAGTTCCCATAAAGCAGTAAAAAAGAGCTGCCTTATGAGCAACTCCGGAAGAGACGCGTTAACAAACGCCTTCAGATCTTCTCTGTCCTTTTGCCTGAGAGATTCGGCTTTAGCCTTGCACCTTCGGCACCCGGTGAAAACGGGCTTCTCCAGAGTTCCTCAGCCTCCGGTCTTAAAAAATCCCGGAAACTTCAACGGTATGAAACTGTACGGAAATATATCACACTGCTTTGGAAAAAGCAACTGTTTTACACACCTGCCGCACTTTTTTAGCGAATTGAACATTTTACAAGTCCGCACGTTTACATTTTTTTCATAGAATGTACATACTTTCCCGTTTTTTTCTCCGGGAAAAATCGTATAATACGGCACAGGAAATGCGAAAGGAGCGTTTGAAATGAATGATTTTACATACGCAGCGAATAAAAATTCAAAGGGAGGCTCTCATATGAAACAGCACCACCACGTTTTTTCCAGCAAGCTCATAGCCGTCGCACTTTTGTTATGCCTGATCGGCGGAGTTATGGCTGCCGGCGGAAATCAGGCCGCCATGGCCGAAACTGCAACCCTCACTGCTGCCGATATTTATGAGCAGAACGTCAATGCCACCGTCGGCATTACGATCAGCGCACAGACGCAGGCCAGCAGATACGGCTCCGGATATACCTATCAGGCTTCCGGTTCCGGCTTTATCATTTCTGAAGACGGTTATATTCTGACCAACTATCATGTGATAGAAGGGTATGAAACGGTCACCGTTGCCACCTATGATGACAAGACGTATGACGCCAAAGTGATCGGCTATGATGAGACCAATGACATTGCTGTCATCAAAGTCGAAGCTGAAGGGCTTTCCACCGTTACTCTGGGCAATTCCGATGAACTCCGCGTCGGTGAGGACGTACTTGCCATCGGCAACCCGCTCGGCGAATTGACCTTCTCTCTCACACGCGGGATCGTCAGTGCCCTCAGCCGCAACGTCCGTGTGGAATCCGGCAATACGATGCACCTCATCCAGACAGACTGCGCCATCAACTCCGGCAACTCCGGCGGCGCTCTCTTCAACAGCTACGGCGAAGTCATCGGCATCACCAACGCCAAGTACTCGGGCGATTCGTCCTCTGCATCCGTTGACAACATCGGCTTTGCGATCCCGATCAATTCCGTCCGCGACATCATCACCTCGATAATCGACAAGGGCTATATCGAAAAGCCTTACATCGGAGTTACGGTCTACGATCTCGATCCCCGCAGATCCCCCGTACAGGGCGCCGCAGTATATACAGTCGAGCAGGACAGCCCCGCCGACAAGGCAGGCCTCCGGAAGGACGATGTCATCACGCAGGTCAACGGCAAAGATATCTCCGGCCAGCAGGAGTTAAGAGCGGCCCTCGCTAAGTGCAAGGTCGGCGATGAAGTCGAACTTACGGTCTACCGCGACGGCGAAGAACTCAAACTGAAAGTCACTCTGGCATCCTACAAGAAATCTGCCCTCAAAGACACACGAGACACCTGACAACCAAGTTTTCCCCTTTGTCCCATCATAAAAGCTCCCCGGATCAGCCCCTCTGCTCCGGGGAGCTTTTCTTTCGCCCGCCGCTTCCGTCAGCGCTGTGTGCAGTAAATGCCCCGAATGTGTGCAAGATTGCACACAAAACTGCCATTTTCTGCACACAGCATACGGAATCCCCGACCCGCCGATAAGAAAGTCCCCGAACCGGTCATATCGACCGGGCCGGGGGCTTGACTGAAAGAGGTTTATTCCACTATTTCAATGGAGGAATTCAAGGCTGAGAAGGGATTTAGTCCCGTCTCCCTTGAACGTAAGGTAGAGCGGATACACGCCGTCAGGCAGGGTAAATCCGGCGCTGCCCGTTTCCCAGACAGTGCAGAATTCAACGCCGATCGTGCCCAGCACGTCGCCGTCGGGGGAGGTCTTGATCTCAAACTCTCCCTTGCCGTAGCCCCTGGTCGTGATCTTAAGGCCCTTTATTCCCTTAAGGTCAAAATACTTAAATCCTATAGTGGTATTGTTGCCGATGTCTCTTATGTGCGAAGGTCCCTTGGGGCCGTCGTAGACATCCATTGAGATATTTGCCTGATGAGCATCACCTACGTACATCTTTCCATTGTCATCGAAGATGTTGCAGGCGATGTAAGCAGAGTATTCGCAGGCGTCCGACAGAGGTCCGCCGTTAAGGCCGCAGGATGTGATCTCGACCTGCGCTATATTGCCGTCTTCATCGAAAAAGATCTTTTCGGCGCAGCCCTGGCGTGAATACCAGTCGTTGTTGGTCTGCCTGTGGTAGAAGATATACCAGTCGTCACCGATCTCGATGATGCTGCCGTGGTTATTTGCGCCGAAGCAAGCGGGCTTGCCGGCGGGCTTATATGTGTCTATGCCGATGTCGCAGTTAGATACGATGACTCCGCCGTAGGAGAAAGGACCCAGAGGATCTGTTGATGTCGCATAGCAGAGTTCATGCATTACCTGCGATGAATAGATGAGATAGTAGATTCCATTCCTTTCGCGGATGGAAGGAGCTTCGAAGAAAGCGTGACCTTCGTATTCGCTTCCTGCGGAATGCTGGGTAGAAGGGATGACGAACTCAGGCGCGCGCTTAACTGTCAGCATGTCAGGTCCGAGAACTGTCACCATGCAGCCGTGGCGGGACTTGTCGCCCTGGCCGCAGAAACCGGTATAAAGATATGTCGTATCACCGACAGTGAGACCGCCAGGGTCGAACTGGGGCTCGTCGCCTTCCTTCTTGCCTAAGAGCTCGCCGTCTTCGTAGTGAACATATCCGTAGAATTCGAACTTGCCGGAAGGGGAATCCGATACTGCGACGGATACTATGTTTTCGCGGTCAAGAACATAGAAGAGATAGTATCTGCCGTCAGGTCCGATCGTAACGTCGGGAGCATAGAGGCAGGCGCGGTCCTCTGCGTTTGCAGGATCGTCGGTCCTCTTGTAGATGACGCCTTCGTAAGTCCAGTTGCCGAGATCGTCAACGGGAGCTGACCAGGTCACGTAGTCGCCCAGGCAGAAAGCATGTCCGTTGAATACGTCGTGAGATCCGTATACATAGACTCTGCCGTTAAAGACATAGGGCTCGCCGTCTGGAATGAATTCCCAGTTGGGCAGGTAAGGGTTGAAGGCTTGCTTTTTCGGAACTTCGTAGAGCTCGACCCTGGGGCTGGACGTGACTTCGTCTACTTTGTCTTCGCCCAGCGCGCGCCTTTCGAGGTGACCCGTGATGAAGGTCATGAAATCAGACTCGGGGTAGTCCTCCTGAACTCCGGCCTTGGCGCCTTCTGCCGTAAAATACATGCCGTTCTTGTAGGCAGGCGAGTAGGGCTTCCAGAGAGGCAGGGCCGTGCCGTCAACATCGTCGCCGTTGGGGTCGCCCTTCTTTACGAAGTTTGCAAAATAAGTGCTCATCTGCCTTGCAAGGTCGAAGTGGCGGCCGGTCATGGGGCGCCAGCACTTGTCGAGATTATCAAAGAAGAACCAGAGGTCCACCGAGTGGAAGGTGCCTGGATTGTCCCAGCCCGGAATGTCCGGCTCGAAGCTGTAGTAGTAGCCCGGGTTGTTGTTGTGCTTGAAAACGGCTTTCACCGCGCACTCGATCGCGCGCACGTTTGCATACATATTGTCCTTGTGCTCACGTGCTTCCTTGAACGATAGGAATTCATCAGCGCGGGCGCCGAAGATCTCCCGCGCCTTCTTTTCGAACTCCTCATCAGATTCGGCAGGAATGAAGCTCGGGAACTCATCGTAAGTGTTGCCCGACATGAGCGGCACGTTTGCGTGCTTTCCGGATATCAAGAGCTTGTAGGGATCGTCTTTCAGGAAGACTTCGTCGATCATGGGAGTGAAGAAGAAGCTTTCTTCCTCGCGGAATTTCGCATAGACCTCGCGTATGTAGGATGCATCGAGCTTTCTTGCTTCTTCCAGTGTCTTGATGCCCAGCTTTTCGAAAAGCTTGACTCCGTAAGAGCAGGCGTCTTCCTTGGTCCTTGCCGCGATGATGTTGTCCGGGATGTAAGGGAAGCAGATCATGCCAGATAATACGATCGCCTTTTGATAGAGGCCTATCGATGATTCGCTTGTCAGGTGATTTAAGACAGAGCCGCCGCCCGCGGACTGACCCGCGATCGTGATGTTCGAAGGGTCGCCGCCAAACTGCTCTATGTTTCTGATGACCCACTTAAGACCTGCCTGCTGGTCGAGTATGCCGAAGTTTGCAGGCGCGTCGGGCGCTTCCTCGAAAAGCTCGGGGTGCGAAAGGAACCCCAGCGCTCCCAGTCTGTAGTTGACAGTTACTACGATGATGCCCTTCTTGGCGAGGTTCTCGCCGTTGAATTCCATCTCGGCCGTGTAGCCCCACTGGAAGCCGCCGCCGAAGAACCAGACCAGTACGGGCAGCTTCTCGTCGGCGCTCTTTGCGGGCGTCCAGACGTTGAGGTAGAGACAGTCTTCGTCGATCTCGATGTCGGGATCGACATGCCATTCACGGCAGTATATATCAGTTCCCACTCCGGGCTGGTCCTGTACGGAGATCGGCGCGAACTTATATGCATCGTATATGCCGTCCCAATCGGAGGCGGGCTGAGGTGCTTTCCAGCGCAGATCCCCTACAGGAGCCAGTGCAAACGGAATGCCTTTAAATGCAGAGATACGGGTGTTGTTCCCGGGAAGTCCCCTTACGAGGCCGTTCTCGGTCTTAACGATCTTTAACATAGGAATCCCCCTTGTGAACCACAAGATACTTTTATGTTAGATAAAGCCCCGTCAATATTCAACGGGATAAATTACAGAATAAACCCGAATAAATTCAAGTCTTTGCCAAAGCGGCTTGCAATTTGCCCCCGGCTAATGTAATTTTGAAAATGACTTTGCCGCCCGAGGCTTATTAGGAGGCTTTCATGACTAGACTGATCATCAATCCCAACAGGGAAGAAGGACACATCAACCCCGAGATACAGGGCCATTTCTCCGAGCATCTCGGCCGATGCATTTACGAAGGTATATATGTCGGAGAGGATTCTCCCATCCCCAATACCCGCGGCATGAGGAACGATGTCGTCGAAGCCTTAAAGGAGATGAAGATCCCCGTCCTCCGCTGGCCCGGCGGCTGCTTCGCCGATGAATATCACTGGAAGGACGGCATCGGTCCCAAGGAAGACCGCAAGAAGATCATCAACACCAACTGGGGCGGCGTCACGGAAGACAACAGCTTCGGCACCCACGAGTTCATGGACCTCGCTGAGCAATTGGGCTGCAAGACCTATGTCAACGGCAACATCGGCTCCGGCACCGTCCGCGAGATGAGCGAATGGGTCGAGTACATGACCTTCGACGGCGTATCCCCCATGGCAGACCTCCGCAGAGCCAACGGCCGCGAGAAGCCCTGGACCGTCGACTACTTCGCAGTCGGCAACGAGACCTGGGGCTGCGGCGGCAACATGGTGCCCGAATACTACGCATCCCTCTACAAGCACTACCAGACATTCGTCAAGCAATATAACCCCGACAAGAAGATCAGGAAACTCGCCGTAGGCCCTTCAGACAAGGACTATAACTGGACTGAAACATTGTTACACGAGTGCTTCAGGCAGCAGGGAACCTTCCCCCAGAACTTCGGCTACATGGACGGTCTGACCCTCCACTACTACACGCTCCCCTACGACTGGGATGCCAAGGGTTCGGCGACCAAGTTCAACGACAAAGAGTGGTACATGACCCTCGCCAAGACCTTCTGTATGGAAGAATATATCGAAAAGCATTCCGCCATCATGGACAGATACGACCCCGACTGCAAGATCGGCCTCATGGTCGATGAGTGGGGTACCTGGTATGACGTCGAGCCCGGCACCAACCCCGGCTTCCTCTACCAGCAGAACACCATCCGCGACGCCCTCATCGCAGGCATCAACCTCAACATCTTCAACAAGCACTGCCGCCGCGTCAAGATGGCCAACATCGCACAATTGGTAAATGTCCTCCAGGCCGTGATCCTGACCGAAGGCGACAAGATGATCAAGACGCCGACCTACCACGTGTTCAAGATGTTTAGCTGCCACCAGGACAACGAGCTCCTCGAAAGCTCCATCGACACCAAGACGATCGGCCTCGAAGACGACTACATGGTCCCCAACCTTACGGAGTCAGTCTCCCGCGCCAAGGACGGCAGGATCCACATCACCCTCACCAACCTCTCCCTCGACGAAAACTACGACATCGAGACCCTCATTCCCGGCCTCGACATCAAGAGCGCAACAGGCGAGATGGTCGGAGGCGCCAAGGATGCCCACAATACTTTCGATGAGCCCGAGAAGGTCAAGACTGAGCTTTTCGATGACATAAAAGTGGACGGCGACAAGCTCGCATTCACCATCCCCGCATCGACTGTCCTCCACATCGAAGTTACGGCATGAGCAAGATCTGCACCAGATGCCTCCTCGCCGACTTCGACCGCGCCAAGTACGAGCAGCTCATCGGCAAGAGCCTGAGCGACCTTCCCCCCGAAGACCTCGCCCCGTTTGATATTCGCGATGAGCGCCTGTCCGTCTGCCGCTCCTGCGAAAAGCTTAACCGCGGCACCTGCCTCGCCTGCGGCTGCTTCGTCGAGATCCGCGCCGCCCTGGTCCGCGGCCGCTGCCCCTACAAGAACTGGTGACTTCGCGCAGGTTTGCAAAGCCTGCCTGATTTTATTATCATAAAGGGGACTTTTTTCGGGGAGAATGACATGGCCAAGCTCTTCAAAGGCAGATTCTTAGGCAGACTCAAGCTGAGCAGGAAGTTCCTGCTCATCTATATCCTGTGCGTTATCCTGCCCCTTGTCACGACGGACGTCATACTCCTGAGGTCTATTTACGAGAATGAGCACACTACCCAGAAAAACTACAGGAATACCGCGATCGAGGCTTATGCCACTTATCTCCGCAACAGCCTTGAATATGATGCGACACTGTCTTCGGCCATCGACATCAACAAGAGCCTTAACAATTTCATCAACACCTGGTACCCGCTGCCTTACGATTACTACGACAAGCTCGTCAGCAACATAACGAGTTCCTTCTTCTCGACCCTGTCGGACCTTAATCAGGACAGGATCGTCATTTATTCCGACAACCCCACGATGCTCTCGGGAAACTACTTCCACAACATCGAAGAGATCAAGAACGAGAAGTGGTACAAGCGTTTCAGCGTGTCTAACCTGAACGAGGCGGTTTATACATATTACGACACCAGCCCGATCATAGTCACGCAGGACCGCAACCGCTTCATTTACTGCCACAGGATGAACAACGTCAAGTCCAGCATCGAGAAGATAATCACGATCGAACACAAGAGGAGCAACATCGAGAAGGGCTTAGAGGAGATCCCCGTTAACTGCACGATGTACCTTTGCTGCGACGATTACATTATCTACACGAACGACAGCGAGAAGCTGGAATACGAAGAAGTCGTAAAGCTGTCCGAATACGAGCCTTATCTGACCTTCAAGGAATTCAAGATGTACGGCAACACTTTCAAGATCTATGCCCTCACCGAAAACCTCACTGTCTCGAACGTTATCCAGAACAACATCCATGTCGTCATTCTCCTGATCCTCTTCACGCTCATCATCCCCAACATCATGATGAAACTGCTCGAAAAGTCCATCACCGACAGGATCAGCATCCTGGGCAAGGCTTTCGGTGAAGGCAGTAACGAGCTCTTCCAGCCGATCGAGGAGATCAACGGCACAGACGAGATCGCGGCGCTGATGTATGACTACAACAGGATCGTTGACATCAACAACGAGAAGACCAACACGATCTACAAGGACAAGCTCCGCGAGCAGGAGAGCGACATCGCGAGAAAGAACGCCGAGCTCCTCGCTTTGCAGAGTCAGATCAATCCGCACTTCCTTTTTAACGCCCTGGAGAGTATCAGGATGCACAGTATCCTAAAGGGCGAGAACGAGACGGCCGAGATGGTCCAGAGACTCGCGGTCATGGAAAGACAGAATGTCGAGTGGCACGGGGACGCCGTCACGATCGAAGAGGAGGAAGAGTTCATCGACGCTTACCTCCAGCTCCAGAGCTACCGTTTCGGAGAGAGGATATCTTTCGAGATCGACATAGCCGAAGACTGCAAGAAGATCCTGATCCCCAAACTGACGCTTGTTACTTTTGTCGAAAACGCCTGCGTTCACGGGATCGAATCCAAATCGGCCCAGGGCTGGATCTTCGTAAGGGTCTATAAGAGCGGCAGGAAGCTGGTAATCGAAGTCGAGGACACCGGCGACGGAATGGATGAGGCTGACGCTATGGCACTCCAGTACAAGATGAACGGCGTTACCATCGACATGATCAGGAATGCCAAGCACGTAGGCATCCTTAATGCCTGCCTCAGGATAAAGATGATGTTCCGCGACAGGGCGGAGTTTACGATAGAGAGCGAGAAGGGCATCGGAATGAGTGTTATCATAACGATACCCGATGACATGATCAAAACGGCAGATTGAGGTGGACTATGCTTAAAGTGATGCTTGTTGACGACGAACCTTACATACTTCAGGGACTTAAGGTCATTATCGACTGGGAGAGCGAGGGATTCTACATAGAGCATGTATGTTCCAACGGCAGGGAGGCCTTGAAGTACCTGGCCGACAATGATGTCGATCTCATAATCTCGGATATCAGGATGCCTGAGATGACGGGACTTGAACTCCTTGAGACTGTCAAACGCGAGAAGATAACCGATGCGGAGTTTGTCCTCCTCACGGGTTATGATGATTTCACCTATACCCAGAGAGCCATAAGGAACGGCTGCCTGGATTACATCCTCAAGCCCGTTAACGAAGAGGACCTGATCAGCATCCTGCGCAGGGTCTCCAACAAGAACCGCGAGTCGATCATCCTGAAGAAGGACCGCGAGAAGATGGAGGATGCGTATCTTTCGAGGATCGTAAGACACGTCATAAACGACAAGTTCAACGAAGAGGATACGGAATATTTAAGCAATGCTCTGCAGCTCATCGGCGGCTTAAGATACATCGACATAGAAGTCATTGACAGGGATCTTAAGATCGACGATGACATATCCGGCGAATATGATGAGGCGCAGGTCCAAAAGCAGCTCTACAATACCTGCAGGGAAGTCCTCAAAGAGAATGTGAACCATTTTGTACTGGACATTTCTTATGATGAAGATAATTATAATGTAGGTTTTATATATAGCGAGAACATGTCTACGGTACGGGGAATGACCGAAAACGAATTTCTGGAGGCCCTGATCCGCAAGATCGAACTTCATTCCGGCAAGCAGGTCAGGATGCTCTGCGGCAAGCAGGTTCCCGACATATCACTTCTTCACGAGTCCTACAGATCCTGCAGGAGCCTTAAGAGCATTACCGGATTCCATACAACCAAGAAGCTTTATGTTTTCGAGGAGGGGGAAGTAACCCATGCCGGAATAGTCCTCTGCAAGGAAACGATCGACGAGATCGTAGCCAACATCGAAAGGAACGATCCTCAGGCCATAGAAGCGAGCGTCATCAAACTCTACGACGAGCTTCAGGGCAAGGAGGGGACGAACAGGGCTTTCGACCTCAACATCAACTATCTGCTCTTCCAGCTGATCCACCTTGCGAGTGAGCAGGATGACTCGGTCGATCAGGAGGAGATCATCCAGTACATATCCGAGCAGACATCCGATAAGGCCTTCGTCCGCGGAAGCCACGAGCACCTTACGAAGTTTGCGACGGAATATGCGCTCTACCTTTCCGAACTCCGTAAGAGCGTATCGCGCGGAATACTTGCCGACGTCGAAAACGAGATCAGGAAGAATTTCGCCGAAAACATAAGCCTCAAGGACTTAGGCGACAAATATCACATCAACAGTTCCTACTTGGGACAGATCTTCAGGAAGAAATACGGGATGTCTTTCAAAAACTACCTGACAAATTACAGGATCAAGGAAGCATCCAGACAGATCATAAATACCGACAAAAAGATCAACCGCATCGCAGAGGATGTCGGATACAAGGACAGCGACTATTTTATCCGCAAATTCATTGAGATCATGGGCTGTACACCTTCCAAGTACCGCAAGACCAACCGCGGCGAATGATCTTTCCTTTGTTCAATCTGCACCACTCTTTTGTGCAATATGCACATTTTCTATTAATATAATTTGTAATGATTTATGTAGATTTTATCAGGTGCTTTCTTAGAGTTTATCGGGTTGAGGCAAAAAAGGGGCAAATCTATAATTAGGGTGCTTAATTAAATCGTGCAAACGAGAATCTAATTATGGAGGTTTACTAATGAAGACAAGAAAACTTTTATCATTGGCTCTGGCTTCAATGATGACAGTATCTGCTCTCGCTGCTTGTAACACAGAGGCTCCCAAGCCTTCTGATACAACAGCTGCTCCTTCGGCTACAGAGTCCAAGGAGAGCGGAGAATCCACAGAGGCTCCCACCGAGACAACGAAGGAATATGCTGATGACGAGATCATCGACATGACCATGTTCGCTGCAATGGCTGGTAAAGAGAAGAACGCTCAGAACGATATCAAAGAGATCATCGCTAAGAAGACAGGCGTTCGTGTAAACGAGACTTGGTTGACAGGTCAGCAAGCAGGCGAAGCTATCGGCTCCATCATCGCTTCTGGCAAGCTCCCTGATCTCATCGACGGTGGTGACGGTTCCGTTCAGCTCTATGAGAACGGCCTGCTCGTTGCTTGGGATGAGTATCTCGAGAAGTATCCTAACCTCAAGGAAATGTACACTGAGGAAGAATGGAACAGGTTCCGTATGGACGATGGTAAGATCTACTGGGCAAACGTTTTCGGCAACATCCATGGCGAAGACAAGACCACAGGTCAGAATGGTGAGGCTTTCTGGATCCAGATCCGTGTCCTCGAGGACGCTGGCTATCCTAAGATCGAGACTCTTGATGAATTCTTCAAGATCCTCGAGGATTATGCAGCTAAGCATCCTGAGATGCCCGATGGAACACCTGTAATCCCTTACACGGCTCTCTGCGACGGCTGGAAGTATTTCTGCGTAGAGAACCCTCCTATGTTCCTCGACGGTTATCCGAACGACGGTTGCGTTATCGTTAATGTTGACGATCCCGCTAACCCTAAGGTTGTTGACTACAACACAACACCTACAGCTAAGACATATTTCCAGAAGCTGAACGAAGAATTCGCAAAGGGTGCTATGGACCCTGAGTTCGCTACACAGACATACGACGAGTACATTGCTAAGCTTTCTACAGGCCGTGTTCTCGCTCTCTGCGATCAGTACTGGGATTTCGCTTACTCCATCATGGGACCTTTCGCACAGGTTCTCGAAGCTAAGGACGGTTCCAAATATCGTCTCGACAAGATGGGTTGTGAGTATGTACCTCTCGGACTTAAGGCTCCTGGCGTTTCTTCACAGGCTTACTACGGCGGACCTGAGATCAATGCTTCTTCCGGTTGTGCTGTTACAACATCCTGTAAGGATCCCGATGCAGCTTTCAGATTCCTCAGCCAGCTCCTCGATCAGGACATCCATGACCTCCGTTACTGGGGTATCAAGGACGTTGACTACTGTGTAGACGAGAATGGTGTTTACTACAGAACTCTCCCGCAGAGAGAGCTCTGGAAGTCTGACGAGTACAAGGCAGCTCACTCTTGCGAATATTCTTACTGCCCTCAGTGGCTCGGCACATCCAAGGACGGCATCAACGCTATGCAGCCTCAGGAGCAGCCTGATGAGTTCCAGCTCGGAATGTCCGAACCTATGAAGAAGTGCTTCGAAGCTTATGGCGCAAAGACTTACATCGACTTCCTCGGTTCCAGAGATTTCAGACCTCAGAACCCTTGGTATCCTCTCTGGTCTTGGTCCAACAACATTGGTGCTGACACAGATTACGGTAAAGTTTGGAAGAAGATGGGAGAAGTTAAGCACGAGTGGCTTCCTAAGGTCATCATGTCTAAGGACTTCGCATCTGATTGGGAGAAGTACCAGGCAGCTTATGCCGCTGTTAACCCTCAGGTATTCCTCGACGCAGCTCAGGACGAAGTTAACAGAAGAATCGAAGCTTACGGCGTAAAGTGATTTTGATCACATCCGATTCTAGGCATTAATCAGTGTGGTGGCAACTATGGCAACAATAACTATGGTTGCCACCACTTTTTAACAGGAGAAGCTAAACATGGATGATCTTACTTCCAAAGATGAAATGACCGGGAAGTCAGGGAATAAAGCAGATTTCTTCACTCTGAAAGCAGAGCGTGAATCCAAGATCCTCGCCACCAGAGCCGGAGATAATCTTTCGAAAGTCGATCCCGCACAGGAAAAGAAGCAGAAGAAGTTCAAAGAGACACCTAAGTTCACTGTCAAGGAATTCAAGAGACAGTGGATCCTCGTAGTCATTGGTGCAATCTATGTTATCTACGGTCTCGTCTTCAACTATGCACCTCTGGTCGGTTGGATAATGGCTTTCCAGAATTTCAAATACAACAAAGGTATTTTCAAATCGAAATTTGTCGGTCTCGACAAGTTTAAGTTCCTGTTCAGTGATAACAGCTTCCTGCTGGTTATCCGTAACACCTTCGTAATGGGTGTATTGAACCTCGTATTCAGTACAGTAGTTGCGATCGCGTTCGCTATCCTCTTGAACGAGGTCAGGAACAAATATTTCAAGAAATCAATTCAGACTATTTCATATATGCCTCACTTCCTTTCATGGATCATCGTTGTTGCCATCGTTCACGATGCAGTTTCCAACACCGGTGTTATCAACGAGATCCTCTTGGGTCTGCATATCATAGATCAGCCTTACCCGTTCCTGGCTAAGCCGGGGTGGTTCTGGCCTCTCGTTACGTTGAGCCATTTGTGGAAGGAAACAGGCTGGAACGCTATCATCTATCTGGCAGCCATCACATCCATCGATCCCTGTCTCTATGAGTCAGCAGCTATCGACGGTGCAGGCCGTTTCCAGAAGATGAGATATGTTACTCTCCCGTCGCTGCGTCCTACGATCATTATCCTTCTCATCATGAACATGGGTAATGTTCTCAATGCAGGTTTCGAGCTTCAGTACTTGCTCGGAAACGACGTTGTAAGAAACGTTTCAAGAACGATCGACATCTATGTCCTTGAGTGGGCTATGGATGGCCGTAATATGGACTACTCACTCGGTACGGCGGCCGGTATCTTCAAGACCGTTGTATCACTGGTGCTCATCGTCATGGCGAACTATATCGCCAAGCGAAAAGGCGACGAGCGTCTGTTCTAAGGGAAGGGAGGAAATATCATGGCAGAAGCAGAAGTAACATTAAACAGACCCTTAAAGCAAAGAAAGAAGAAGATGGCTACGGAGGATATCATCTTCACGATCTTCAATACGACATTCCTCGTATTGTTCGCTATCGTAACGATCTATCCTATCCTCAATACGCTCGCTTACTCTTTCAACGAAGGTAACGACGCCGTCAGAGGCGGCATCCACCTCCTTCCCCGTAAGTTTGCTACGAAGAACTACGAAACGGTTTTCGCGAAAGAGGGTATCATTGTCGGTGCAAGGATCACTGTTTTGAGAACCATCCTGGGTACTCTCACTTCACTCTTTGCAAACGCATTGCTCTCATTCATCCTGAGCCGTAAGAGGTTCCTCTTCAAGTCCAGTCTCTCTTTGTTCTGGATCATCACGATGTATGCTTCCGGCGGACTTATTCCTACGATGGTTCTCTTCAGATATCTCCATCTGACACAGAGCTTCTGGGTATACGTTATCCCCGGTATGGTATCCGCATTCAACGTTATGGTCATGAGAACATACATGGGCGGTATTCCTGAGTCACTCGAAGAATCCGCTATGCTCGAGGGTGCGGGCTACATGACTGTATTTGCGAAGATCATCTCGCCTCTTTGTAAGCCGGTTTACGCAACGATCGCACTGTTCGTTGCCGTATATCACTGGAACTCATGGTTCGATGCAATGCTCTATAACAGAATGAATCCTGAATATACGACATTGCAGTACGAGCTCATGAAGCTTCTCGATAACGTATCGACCGCTACATCAGGTCAGGTATCAGCTCAGCAGGCTGCTCAGACAGGCGGTGCATCCGTTACGGTTACACCTATGACGGTCAGAGCTGCAGCTACGATAGCAACGATGGCTCCTATCATCGCTCTCTATCCTTTCCTGCAGAGATACTTCGTTACCGGTCTCACGATCGGTGGTGTTAAGGAATAATCCTACACAGTCTTTAACTTCTATATATAAACTGCCTTGGCTAAGGCCAGGGCAGTTTTTTTAAACAAAGAGAGGGAAGAATTATGTTGGAACACAGAAGATCATCGGCAGTCCTTACGATCCTTGATAAGGACAGCAAGCCGCTAGCAAATGCAGATATCAACGCGGAACTTAAAGTTCACGAATTTCTCTTCGGCTGCAATGCATTCGATACCTTGCTCTACTTAAGACCTGATAATGAGGAGATGAGATCCTTTTTCGAAGACAGGACAAATAAGTGGCTCGATGTATTTAATTTTGCAACGCTTCCTTTCTACTGGGGCAACTTCGAACCCGAAGAGGGAAAGCCCGGCACGGACGCCCTGCTCGAAGCTGCAGGATTTCTTAAGGATAGGGGAGTAATGCTTAAAGGTCATCCTTTGTGCTGGCACACGGTCTGCGCAGAATGGCTCTTAAAATATGATGATGAGACCATTATGGATAAGCAGCTTGCGAGGATCGACCGCGAAGTAAGTAATTTCAAGGGTCTTATCGACATGTGGGATGTAATCAACGAGACTGTCATAATGCCCGTTTTCGATAAATACGATAATGCCGTAACGAGGATCTGCAACAGATACGGCAGGATCGAACTCATAAAGAAGGTTTTCGATGAAGCCTTTATGAACAACGAGGGCGCAACGCTCCTCATCAACGATTTCAACACATCCAAGTCTTATGAGGATGTTATATCCGAGTGTTTGGACAGAGGCTGCAAGATCAGCGCGATCGGCATCCAGTCTCACCAGCACCAGGGCTATTGGGGCAAGGAGAAACTCCTCGATGTATTGGACAGATTCTCCAAGTTCGATCTGCCGATCCACTTTACGGAGAATACACTTCTTTCCGGCACGCCCGTTCCGGAATACATAGAAGACTTAAACGACTGGCAGGTCGAAGAATGGCCTTCGCTTCCCGAATATGAGAAGATCCAGGCGGATCAGATGGAAGAGATCTACAGGATCTTGTTCTCCGACCCCAACGTCAAGGCGATCACCAACTGGGATTTTGCCGACGGCGCATGGCTCAACGCTCCTTCCGGAGTCGTAAGGAAGGACAATTCGCTCAAGCCTTCATATGAGATGTTAAGGCGCCTCATCAAAGAAGAATGGACAACAAAAGAGACCCTTAAGACCGATGAAAACGGCAATGTTAAGATCGAAGGTTTTAAGGGAGAATATGTTATAAAATATAGTGGCCGCGAAGCCGCATTCACGCTGAACGACGGCTGCGACCGCGCAATAATTACTATCTGACAGGTGATGACAAAAATGAACTTTCTGAAACCCGACAGCCCCGTTATGAATTTCCTCAGCATCCTTGCTGACCTTATAATCCTTAATCTGCTCTTCATCATATGCAGCATCCCGATCGTAACTTTCGGCGCCGCATATTCCGCGAAGTACTATGTCGCCATGAAGATCATGAGGGGCGAAGATACCGGCACGATAATCCCCTTCTTCAAGGCTTTCGGCCGCAACTTCAAGCAGGCCACGGTGTCCTGGATGATAATGCTTTTGGCTATAGCCCTGATCCTTTTGGACTGGCGCTGGATAATCGCATCGGGCTGGAGCACGACTCCTTTCATGTATAAGTTCGGCGTCATCGCCATGACGGCCTTTGTATGGCTCATCACTCTTGCGATCTTCCCGACGATCGCAAGATACGAGATGAAGACCAGGGAGTATTTCAAGGCTGCGTTGATCTTCGTCATCATAAAGTTCATCCCGCTCGTCCTGATCACGGCTTTCATGCTCGGATCGGTCATCGCCTGCATCTGGTATTCCCAGTGGTTCCCTCTGATCTATGTTTTCTGCTCGACCACGACGACCTTCTTTCTTTGCAGGGTCTTCATCAAGCAGTTCGATAAGCTCGAAAAAGACAGGACCGCCCTTGCGGAAGTCACGGGCGAATCTCTTCCCGAAGAAGAGAATGGTGAAGGAGAAGAAGCATCTGAATCTGAAGAAGGCGAAGGATCCGACTCCGCTTATGCCGCGATCGAGAAGGAAGATGCCGCAGGCAATACTTCCCTCGCAGGCGCAAAGATGGAGACCAAGGAACTTGAGGAGAACCTCAATAAGCCCGATGAGATCGAAGAGGAAGACAAGTCAGGCAATAAGCTCACCCGCTTCATAAGAGGCGAGAAGAAGAAGCTCAAGGGGATGAACCGCCAGCAGAAGGTCATCCACTTTGTAACCTACTATCTGCCCACCTTGATAATCGTCATCCTGCTCGCTGCAGGCATAACCTGGTATGCCACTGATGTCTATAAGTCCAATATGAAAGTCCTGGGCGGCGGTCTCATCAACTGCCAGGTATCCGATGCAGGGCGTAAGTATGCGACTGATGACTTCCTTTCCTGGGGCGGGTATCCTTCCAACAGGACCGCATCGCTCCTTGATACCGATCTCAACTTCAAGACGGATCTTGATTTCCAGGAGAGGTATCTTGAGATCGCATTCAGAGCAACTCTTCTTACGGGCGCCTACGATTACATGATCATGAGAGAGGATGCCGCATTTAATTACGCAACTCCCGATTATCTTACGGACATGTCGCTCATAGCCGATATGGATAAGTTTTCCGAGAGCGATTTCTACTACTATACTCCGACGGAGAAGGAGAAGCAGAATTACGATGCCGAGGACGGCAGGATCCCTCTGGGATTGAAGCTTACCGATGACATCAAGAAGAAGCTCGGTATCAACGACGATAAGACATACTACATCACCTTCGCATATTCGACCGGTCCTTCAGACCTTGAGAACGACGCGAAGTTCGTAGAATACCTTTTCGGAAAATAAGTTCTTCAGAAGATCAGACTTCCGAATAGCTCCCCAGGAAAGCGAATTCCGTTGACTGGGCGTCGAGCTCGCAGAGCATTGAGATCACCTTGTCGGAATAGACCGATGCTTCAACATCCAGATAGAACATGAACTCGAAGTCGCGTCCCGATATGGGGCGCGATTCCAGTTTGGTCAGATTGAGCCCCAGGGAAGAGAAGCGGACCAGAGTATCGGAAAGGGATCCCGGAGTATGGCCGAGCGACAACATCATGGAGATCTTGGATGCGCCGGGGAAGATCTGCATGTCCTTGGAGATGCAGATGAATCTCGTATAGTTATGGTCTGTATTCTGAACCTTGTCTGAGATGACAGAGAGACCGTAAAGAGCTGCGCAGTCAGGCGATGAGATCGCCGCGACATCCGTGCGGTCCGAATCAGCGATCATCTTGGCTGCGACCGCGGTATTCTCAACGACGGTTATCTTGATGTCATTATGTTCTTTAAGGAAGTTGCTGCACTGGCCGATCGCCTGCTCATGGGAGAAGATCTCCTTGATATCCGAAAGCTTCGTCCCGGGCTTGGTCATCAGGCGGTGATTGATCTGGAGCCTGATGCAGCGTACGATCGAAAACTTATGATCCTTCATGAGGTCATACACGGGCGTGACAGAGCCGAAAGACGAATTTTCGATGGGCAGGATCCCGTATTTGCAAAGGCCGTTCTCGACTGCCTGGAAGACGCCCTCGAATGTTCGGAAATACATGATGTTCGCGCTGCGGAAGAGCTTATCTGCCGCGATCTGCGAGTTTGCGCCCTCGATCCCCTGACAGGCGACGACTGCCGTCTCGGGAAACTCCTTGGGAGTTGCTTCAACAGCGGTGCGGATCTTGTCTGCGAGGTCTGTCTTGGCCCCGTAGCCCGTGATCTTATATGCGTGGGACAGATTAAAGAGAGTGGAGAAGAGCACGCGTTCGTAGCCTTCGAATTCGCCCTGATTTTCGGAGAGATTCACAAGGAAGTCGCGCTCATACCTTCTGCACTTGAGTGCGATCTCCGACGGGAGCATGCCCTCATCAGCCTTGCGGCTCTCCTTAAGTCTCGTCGCGAAAAGCTCCGCGATCTCCTTATCGATCTTCTCGATGTTCTGTTCTTCCACTTTCTTGTTACTGTCCATAAGATTCCTTCCTTTCGTAAAAAAAGTCCCGCGATGCTTCACCGCGGGACCATAATATACTGTTTTGTGACAATCAGGCCAAGTGAAGCATCAACGCGCTCTATTCCTAAAGGCGAAGTTAAACTCAAATCCAAAGCCTGTAAAAGTTCTTGTCATCATGTGCTGAATTATAAACTTGTCCCGGTCATCTGACAAGTAGCAATTTTCGCGCCTTGTGAAATGCGGACTGTAAATCCGTATTTTGCGGACTGCAGCGTCCGCAAAAAGGCAGTTTACAGTCCGCAGACGGAGTCAGGGAGCATCCGCCCAAGCCTGCCGTTTCGCTCAAACCCGAAAATATGATATAATAGCGGTCGGTTTAAGGACCTCTAGGAATAAAAGGGGGATATATAGAATGGCTGATACCATCAAATGCCCGCAATGCAGTGCGAACCTGATATTTAATCCCGACACTCAGAAGCTCGAGTGCGCTTTCTGCGGCGGCGCCTTCAATCCCGCCGAGCTCGAGTCGATGCCCGATGAACTTAAAGAGGGCAAGACAAAAGCGGCAGATGACAGCGCCAAGGCTTTCGAGGGCGACAAGGATTCCGTTTTCGAGGCAGAGGCCGACAATGCGGAATTTACGATCGGCGAGAAGGAAGCCGAATCTGAAGACAATTCCGACAAGACCGAATTTGTCTGCAATGCCTGCGGCGCAAGGGTCGTAACCGACTCCCACACGTCCGCGACATTCTGCGCATTCTGCGGATCGCCCGCGCTCGTCGGCCGGCGCCTTGCCGAAAACTTCCGTCCCAAGTACCTGATCCCCTTTTCGATCGGAAGGGAGAAGGCAGAGAACCTCTTCATCAAGTGGGCGAAGGGCGGCCGCTGGACACCCATGAACTTCGTTTCCAATAAGAATATCGAAAAGCTCACGGGCCTTTATGTTCCTTTCTGGCTTTTCGACTACATAATCGACCTTAACGTCAAGGGCACCGGTACAGATTCTTCGATCTCCGGCAACATCAAGACGATCAGCGACTATGAGTTCAAACTGACCGGCAAGATGGTCCTCGACAATATCCCGCTCGACGGCGAGACCCGTATCGACGATGCCCTGATGGAAGCGATCGAGCCTTTCCACATGGACAAGATGATCCCTTATGACTATAAGTATCTGCCCGGATTTTTTGCCGACAGGTACGATCTTGATGCCGAGGCCTTGAAAGACCGTGCGGCCAAGCGCGGACGCGAATACATCGAGCAGTATATCCAGACCAAGGTCAAGAAATACGACACATTCCGCACGACGGAGAACAAGAGCGTATTCAACGAGATCAGAGCCGACTATGCGCTCCTCCCGGTCTGGTTCATGTCATATAAGTACCTTGGCAAGTATTACTATTTCGCAGTGAACGGCCAGACGGGCGAAGTTGCGGGAACCCTCCCCATCAGCCCTCTTAAGAAGGCTATATTCTTCTTCGTTCTCCTTGCGGTGCTTTCTCTGATAGTCCGCGGCGTAATGGCCCTGATAATGGGAGGTATGTTCGGATGAGTACTAATGTAAATACTAACCCTAACGCGGCAAACACCGCCAATACAAATAAAGAGAAGAGAGCCCACATCTCAGTCTGGGGTGAGGTATCTACTCTGTCCGTCACGATGGGCATCATCCTGGCTGCGGTAGTCGTATTATGCATAGTCCTCTATGTGATAATGAACATCCCGCCCAAGAAGTCCTACTATGTAGTTGACGACGCCAACATCTTCACGCAGGAAGAGGAAGCTGATCTCACCAAGAAGATCGGCAATATCTCGGCATCCAAGGACATCAATGTCATAATCCTTACGACCCGTGACAAGGGTGCAGGATATACCAATTCCGATGAAGACTGCAGACAGTTCGTAACGGATTACTACAACAAGAACATAATCGATAATCCTTTCAGGAACCACTCCGGTTTCTGCATTTTGGTCGACCTTTCGATCGACGAAGCCGGCCAGCGCTTCTTCTGGCTCTATACCTACGGCACGGCCCATTTCTCCGTTGATGACGACGACGTATCGAGTATCTTCTATTCCCACAAGAGTGAGCTCAGCTCCCAGCAGTACTATAGTGCCATCGACGGCATCCTGAATAAACTCAGCGGCTACAACTATCAGAACCAGAGCGCGGTCGTATTCTTCTCGCTCGTGATCCCCGCAGGACTTGCGGCTCTTATCGCATTCACAGGGGTCCGCAGCAAGAAGCTCGATCCCAGACCCAGATACGAGAAGTATCTTTCCGGTAAGAATACCAATGTCACCCCTTCCGAAAAGCTCGTCAAGACAAGAAGGATCGTCATGAGCGATGACAGCGGCGGAGGCGGATTCTCGGGCGGCGGCTTCTCAGGCGGCGGCGGCGGTTTCTCCGGCGGCGGCGGTGGCGGCTTCTCAGGCGGAGGCGGCGGCAGATTCTGATGTTCAGCGTAGTAGTTCCCGCATATAACGAAGGTGATCACATCTTCGATAATCTTAAAGTGATGTCGGACACGATATCATCTTTCTGCGACGACTTCGAGATAATCGCAGTCAACGACGGCAGCCGCGACCGCACGGGTCTTGAGATCAAGCGCGCGGCAGAGCTCATCCCCGGCGTCATCGACGCAGGCTATGAAGTTAACCGCGGCAAGGGCGGCGCCATCGTCGAAGGCGTCATGAGGAGCCGCGGCGACATCGTCGGCTTTCTCGATGCAGACCTTGACCTGATGCCCGACATGTTCGAAGGCTTCTTATCCAAGATGAAGGAGACCGGCTGCGACATCGTCATCGGCTCCAAGATGCATAAGGACTCAAAGCTTGAGTATCCTGCTCTCCGGAAAGTCGTATCCTTCTGCTATTTCATAATGCTCAAAGTCCTTTTCGGACTTTCCTGCCACGATACCCAGACCGGCATCAAGATCTTCAAGGGCGACCTGATCCGCAAGATCGTCAAGGTCAGGAAGATCAGGGGCTATGCTTTCGACATCGAGCTCCTCGCTCTGGCTAACCGCCTGGGCGCCAAGATAGAGGAGATGCCGATAGTCCTCCATTACAGCCGCGAGGAATCTTTTTCGAGGATCAAGGTAAGCGATATCTGGAAGATGTTCACAGACACCTGGAAGGTCTGGTGGAACTTAAGAGTCACTCACAAATACCCCATTTGATAACTCAATTGTCACATCCTTTTGTTGTTTGACCACCCGAAAAGATATATAATAAAAGATGGGAGTGCCGCCCCGCGCAGCACCCCGGATAAGGTCATGTTCATCGCTGATGAAAGAGGAGAAAAACTTGGAAAACGCTAAGCAGATCACTGAATATAAGCTTGCCAAAGAGATATTTTCTTTGTCCCGTGACATCCTCACCGATCCCAAGGCCTTAAGAATGAAAGAATTCACCCAGCACGGCAATACATCCGTCTTTGAGCACTGTGTCGCCGTCGCCAAATTTTCGCTCCTCATCGCAAGTTTCTTCGAAAAGGTCTTCCGCGTAAAGTTCGACCGCAAGAGTCTTGTAAGAGGCGCTCTCCTTCATGATTATTTCCTTTACGACTGGCACGACCCGGATCCCAAGAACAGGATCCACGGCTTCACCCACCCGGGAACCGCCTGGCGCAACGCCTGCCGTGATTTCGACATCAACAAACTCGAAGCAAACATCATCAGAAGACACATGTTCCCGCTGACCCCCGTCCCGCCCACGCACCGCGAGAGCATCATCGTCTGCCTCGCCGACAAGTGGTGCGCGATCTGCGAGACCTTCAAGATCGACGTTTCTTCTTATCTCATCGACAGAGTCAATCTCCGCATCGCCCAGGCAGAAGGCCTCGAGACAGGTCTCGTCCTGCCTATCCCCGTAGTGGAGAACATCTGATAACATGTCCCGTTTATCTCAAGCGCAAGTTACTACCCTGGCATATATTGTCTGCAAGGGCAGATGCTTATTCATCCGCAAGACCCGCGCAGGCGACATGAATCTCGACAAATACTTAGGCATCGGCGGTCACATGGAAGAAGGCGAATCCCCCGAAGAATGCATCATCCGCGAGATCAAAGAGGAGAGCGGCCTTTCCCGCGATTCTTTGTCCTCGCTCGAATACCGCGGCCACGTGACCTTTGTCTCTGATAAATATGGTACGGAATATATGCATGTCTTCTTAGGCTTCCTCGATGACTTCCCGGGACTGTCTTCCTGCAATGAAGCTGACTGCCCGAAGCTTTCCTCCGGCAATGAAACTGACTTGCCTGAACTTTCTGCCTGCGATGAAGGCGAGCTCCCAGAGCTTTCTCCCTGCGATGAAACTGACTTGCCTGAACTATCTTCCTGCGATGAAGGCGAGCTCGTCTGGATCGACCTGCCGGATATTTACGGCCTCCCCGTCTGGGAAGGCGATAAGATAATGTTTGATTATCTTTTCTCCGATAATCCGCCCAAGTTCTTCAGCCTCAAACTCTGCTATGAGGGAGACCGGCTAGCATCCCACTCGGAGAATATCTATTGACCTTATTTCTCAAGTTTGGTAGCAGTAAAAGCCCAATTTGGTAGCAAAGTTGCTACCAAAATCGTCATTTAGTGCTACCAAAGCTTCTATAATCCATTTGGTAGCAGAAATCGCCCCAATTGGTAGCAAAGTTGCTACCAAAATTGCCATTTAGTGCTACCAAAGCCCATTTCCCATGATTGGTAGCAAAAATCACTCCAATTGGTAGCAAACCTGCTACCAAAACAGCCTTTTTCTGCTACCAATTTCTAAATCCGATCACCCGCCGCAAGAGCTTTTCGCAAGATAAATGAAAATCACTTGCCCCGCCAAGAGCCTTTTATATGAAAATGCACGGTAGAATTGTGCCCGCAAGCGTGTTTTTTCTTCGTTTTTGCGACTTTACTATTTACATCAGGGATAAGATAATTCAATCGTGTAAAGATTGCCCTTAACAAAGGAGGATGATCATATGGATAACAACCGTTACGAGATCACGGATTCTGTCGAGTCCTTTACGCAGCTCTTGAAGAGAGTGCGCAGGGCTCAGGAGAAGTTTTCTCATTACAGCCAGGAAGAAGTGGATAGGATCTTCAAGGCAGCGGCAACTGCGGCCAACAGGGCCAGGATCCCGCTTGCCAAGATGGCCGTCGAGGAGACGGGCATGGGCGTAGTCGAAGACAAGATCATGAAGAATCACTACGCATCCGAATACATCTACAACAAGTACCGCGACGAGAAGACTTGCGGTGTCATATATGAGAATAAGGAGTACGGCTTCACGCAGGTCGCAGAGCCGATCGGCCTGATCGGCGCGGTCATTCCGACGACGAACCCGACTTCCACTGCGATCTTCAAGTCTTTGATCTGCCTTAAGACCCGCAACGGCATCATCATCAGCCCCCACCCGAGGGCCAAGGCCAGCACAATCGAGGCAGCCAAGATCGTACTTGAGGCAGCAGTTGCAGCAGGCGCTCCCGAAGACATCATCGGATGGATCGATGTTCCGAGCCTCGAACTCACACAGATGCTGATGAGAGAATCCGACACGATCCTCGCAACAGGCGGCCCCGGCATGGTCCATGCCGCATATTCTTCCGGCAAGCCCGCTCTGGGCGTCGGCGCCGGCAACACACCCGCAATCATCGATGAGACTGCAGACATCTTACTCGCAGTCAACAGCATCATTCATTCCAAGACTTTCGATAACGGCATGATCTGCGCTTCCGAGCAGTCGGTCATCGTTAACGAAAAGATATACGACAAGGTCAAGAACGAGTTCGCGGCAAGGGGCTGCTACTTCCTGTCCGACAGCGAGCTTACCAAGGTCAGGAAGACCATCCTCATCAACGGCTCCCTCAATGCCAGGATCGTCGGCCAGCGCGCCGCAACGATCGCTGAACTTGCGGGCGTCAAGGTTCCCGAGGGCACGAAGATCCTGATCGGCGAGGTTTCGAGAGTCGATATCTCCGAGCCTTTTGCACACGAAAAGCTTTCGCCCGTACTTGCAATGTACAAGGCGACTGACATCGAAGACGCCATGAAGAAGGCAGAGCGCCTTATCGCCGACGGCGGCTTCGGACACACATCTTCAATCTACCTCAACGTCGTAACGGAACAGGAGAAGATCGAGAGATTCCGCGAGCGCATGAAGACCTGCAGGATCCTGATCAATACTCCTTCTTCGCAGGGCGGCATCGGCGACATGTATAACTTCATGTTAAGACCGTCGCTTACTTTGGGATGCGGTTCCTGGGGCGGCAACTCCGTCTCCGAGAACGTCGGCATCAAGCACCTGCTCAACATTAAATCCGTTGCGGAGAGGAGAAATAATATGCTCTGGTTCAAAGCCCCCGAGAAGGTATATCTCAAGAGAGGTTCCACACCCGTTGCCGTTGAAGAACTCAAGGAAATGGGTAAGAAGAGATGCTTCATAGTTACAGATGAATTCTTATATAAGAACGGTTTCACCAAGCCCGTCGAGGACAAGCTCGATGAACTCGGTATCGCGCATGCCGCATACTTCGATGTTCAGCCTGACCCTACATTGGCTTCCGCCGAGGCAGGCGCAAAGCAGATGCTGTCCTTCGAGCCTGATGTCATCATCGCGATCGGCGGCGGTTCCGCAATGGACGCAGCCAAGATCATGTGGGTGCTTTACGAGCATCCCGATGCCGACTTCGAAGACATGGCAATGAGATTTGCAGACATCCGCAAGAGGATCTACAAGTTCCCCGTCATGGGACAAAAGGCATACTTCGTATGTATCCCTACATCCGCAGGTACAGGTTCGGAGGCTACGCCTTTCGCAGTTATCACGGATCAGAAAACGGGCAACAAGTATCCTCTGGCTGACTACGAACTCATGCCTGACATGGCTATCGTTGATGCAGACTTCCAGATGACCGCTCCGAGAGGCCTTACATGCGCATCCGGTATCGATGTCGTATCCCACGACCTGGAAGCATTGGTATCCACAATGGCAACAGACTATACCGATTCTCTTGCTCTGCAGTCGCTGAAGATGGTTTTCGATTATCTGCCCAGAGCATATGAACTCGGCGCCAAGGATCCCGAAGCAAGAGAGAAGATGGCCAACGCCGCTACGATGGCAGGTATGGCTTTCGCTAACGCATTCTTAGGCATCAGCCACTCTCTGGCTCATAAGCTCGGCGCCTTCCACCATCTGCCTCACGGCATCTGCAACGCTCTCGTATTGGAAGAAGTGATCAGATATAACGCGAGCGAAGTTCCCGGCAAGATGGGCACCTTCCCTCAGTACGACCACCCGATGGCTCAGCATAAGTATGCTATGGCAGCAGACGTTTTGGGTCTGGGCGGCAGGACCGACGAAGAGAAGGTCAAGAGACTCATCAAGGCAGTCGCTGAACTCAAGGCAAAGATCGACATCAAGCCCACGATCAAGGATTACGTTCCCGATGAGAAGGTCTTCCTGGAAACCCTCGACGAGATGAGCGAAAAGGCTTTCGATGATCAGTGCACAGGCGCTAACCCCAGATATCCTCTTATCTCTGACTTAAAGCAGATTTACCTCGACTGCTACTACGGCAAGACTTTCGTAGAGGAAACAAAGCCCACGGCAAAGGATCTCAAGGCCAGGGCAGCAAAGGCAGCGAAGACTTCCAAGGCTCAGCCCAAGAAGACGGCAGTCAAGGCGCCCGCCACGAAGACGGCCGTAAAGGCATCAGCAAAGGTATCTGCCATCAAGGCTCCCGCAAAGGCTGCCAAGAAGGCTCCTGCAAAGACCTCCAAGGTCCAGCCCAAGAAGGCAGCAGCCAAGGCTCCCGCAAAATCCTCCGCGAAAAAGCAGGGCCGCAAGACAAAGTGATATAATATCTAAAAGACCAGGGGAGGATAAGATATGGTATTTAATAATGTTATAGCTAAGCGCACGCACAAGAAGATCTACCGCGACGGCGACAGATGCATAAAGATGTTTGACGAGAGCTTTTCGAAAGCCGACATCCTGAACGAGGCGCTGAACCTCGCCAAAGTAGAGTCGATCAGCATCCGCACCCCTCTCGTTCTCGAGGTTTCCGTCATCGACGGAAGATGGGCGATCGTAACCGACTTCATCGAAGGCGAGACGATGCTCTCCGTATTCGAGAAGGATCCTTCCAAGATCGGTGAGTACATGGACAAATTCGTTGACCTGCAGATCGCAGTCCATAACGAAAAGTGCCCCATGCTCAACAACCTGTCCGACAAGATGGAGCGAAAGATCAGCAAGACCGATTTCGATGCCACAACGAGATACGACCTGCACACCCGCCTTGCCGGCATGGAGAGAAAAGACCAGGTTTGCCACGGCGACTTTAACCCCGCCAACGTCATCATCCAGCCCAACGGCGAGATGGCGGTAATCGACTGGTCCCACGCAACACAGGGCAATGCGGCGGCTGACGTCGCAAGGACTTTCCTCCTCTTCAGCCTGAGGTCCACAGAGGAGATCGCCGAGCTTTATCTCGACACATACTGCCGCAAGACAGATACTCCCAAGCAGTATATCCAGGCCTGGACCCCGATCGTTGCGGCATCCCAGTCCGTCAAGGCGATCGAAGACGAGCGCGAGTTCTTAAAGAAGTGGGTCAATGTCGTAGATTACGTCTGATCCCAAATAGACAAAAGAAAACTCAAAACCGGCGGACTCCGCCGGTTTTTCTTTTTACGGAAGAGCAGTTCCATTCGGGCGATATACGAACACCCGCTTGTTTGGTACTATAAAAGAGGTTGGGAATAACGGACATATTTGGAGGTAGTTTATGAAAACACTTAAGAATCTGTTATCAGTACTGTAGGCAGCTGCAGTCGCGGCAGGACTTACGGTAATACTGTCTCAGACAGCTTTCGCAGCAGGAGATGTCGAGATCAATGAGACCAATTTCCCGGATGCAAATTTCAGAAGTTGGATCTTGGATCAGGACTACGGCAAAGACGGCGTGCTGACTGAAGCGGAGATAGCTGATGTAAAACAAATAGATGTACACTCCAAAGAAATATCTGACCTCAGTGGCATCGAGTATTTTACAGCGCTTGAGAATTTGAATTGCTACAGAAATAAACTGAAAAGTATTGATATAAGCAATAACATCGCACTAAAAAAACTAAATCTCGAGGACAACCAATTGTCGAGCCTTAATTTAAGCAATAATGTCGCATTGGAAGAATTGAAGTTAGACAGGAACCAACTTACAGAACTTAATTTGAGTATGAATACTTCACTTAGGTTTTTAGAGTGCGCTGATAATAAACTGGCTATTCTTGATCTTAGCAATAATACTGCTCTTTCATATTTATATTGTTTAAATAATCCTCTTGAAAATCTTGATTTGGAAAAGAATACTGCTCTTTCATATTTAAATTGCGGAAACAATCACCTGACAAGCCTTGA
>JAIKVV010000059.1 GCA_024685385.1 Saccharofermentans sp.
GTGGAGAAGGATTCCTGGTATGAGAAGGCTTTGCTCTGGGGCGAGAAGAATGCCATCTGCGTCGGATACCCTTATGTTTCTTCCGACACTTTCGGAACAGGCGAATATATCGAAAGACAGGATCTCATCTTCATGCTGATGAGATATGCGGAATTCATGAAATACAGAAGAGAGATCGACTTCGGAAGAGCAGATGATTTCATGGATTATTACGACGTCGATTACTATGCCTGGGAGGCCGTTACATGGGCTTCAACGTGGAACATCATGCTGGGCAAGGGTGATCCCGATGCGCCCAAGGAAGAGCGTAAGATCGACCCTCACGGCTTTGCGACGCGTGATGACTTTAAGATGATGTTTAACAGGATGCTGGAAGCAAATAACGTGAAAGGCGTCAAGTTTAAGATCACCACGGCAACAAAGACGATAAAGCTCAGTTTCGACAAGAACACGTCAGCCAACATTATCTGCGGAACGACGGCAATGTTAAAAGCCGGATCGCTTGATGCATCTTCTGTCAGCTGGAAATCCTCTGATACGAATATTGCTGCCGTCGATAAGAACGGGAAGCTTACCGCCGTATCGGCAGGCTCGGTTACAGTCACCGCGGCCTCGGGAGGGAAGAGCGCAAAGCTCGTGCTCAGGGTGCAGTTCAAGGATGTAACGGTCAGTTCCGATTTCTGGTATGAACCGACATATCATCTCGTCGATTCGGGTGTCGTCAAAGGTTACGACAACCAGACCAGATTCAAGCCGTCCAATGAGTGTTCACGCGCCCAGATGGTTACTTTCCTTTGGAGGCTTTCCGGGCAGCCTGCACCCAAAGCAAAGACAACGGCTTTTACGGATGTTGAAAGCACCGATTATTTCTTTAAGCCCGTAATCTGGGCAGTCGAAAAGGGCATCACCACGGGCGTATCCAAGACCGGCTTCTATCCTCAGGGCATCTGCAGCAGAGCCCAGACCGTAACCTTCCTCTGGAGGATGGCAGGCAAGCCCGAGCCGAAATCCTCGGTATGCAAGTTCACTGATGTGAATGCAGATGATTACTTCTATAAGGCTGCCATCTGGGCTTCCGAAAAGAAGATCCTCGCAGGTTACGATGACAACACGTTCAGACCCAAGGGCAAGTGCCTAAGACGCCAGATGGTGACATTCCTCTATAAGTATGACAAGTACATCTAAGAAAGAGCAAAAGAAGATCATGTCTATGTTGCAGATGTTGCTGTCGGTGCGTTCAGAACTGAAGATTATTCTCTTGCAGAATCTTAAGATATCTGTTTAACATTAGATCTGTGGTATAATCTGTTGGTGGAATATCGAGAAAGGGAGGATATATTCAATGGAAAATTATGTAAATCTTGTACCTCAGATCGATCCTCAATATGAGGAAAAAGCAAAGAGCTTTCTTACCAAAGCGATCGTTTCTCTGGCTATTTCCTGGATCCCGATCGGAAGCATCGTGGCGATCGTACTGGGATCCGGCAACAGAAATGCGATCCTCGAATATCTGAGACAGGGAGGACCTCACACGACTAAGATCAAGGTAAGTTCATGCCTCAGCCGCGCAGGCAAATACGCAGGCATCGGATATACGATCTTCTGGGCGATATACATTCTCTATTTCCTGTTCGTCATAGCGGCTATCATCTTCGCGGCAGCCGCAAGGTCAAGATAAGGATCCGCTCTTACATGGATGAAAGATATGTGATGGGGGACAGTATTAGTCCCGCTGAATACATGGGCCTCAGAAGAACTGTCGAATGGGGTGAATTTCCTCTTGAAGAAGCTCAGGCAGGTCTTGATAATTCACTGATCTGGTGCATCAGGGACGAAGGCCGCGCAATAGCTTTGGGAAGAGTGATATGGGATAAGGGATACGTTATCTATATCGCTGATATAATCGTGCATCCGGACTATCAGGGACAGGGCCTTGGCAGGGTCCTGATGGAAGAGATAGTGTCCTTCATTCATTCGCAGCTCAAGCCCGGATATAAGTTCATGGTAAGTTTAAGTTCCGCCAAGGGAAAAGACGGATTCTATAAGAAGTTCGGTTTTATATCAAGGCCGAATGATGATGTGGGACCGGGTATGTTCAGGTGGTTTGCATCTGAAGAGGAAAACAGCTGAGACATAGACCCTTTCATTATTGAAAAGTGCTGATTTTGGCACCTTCATATCGTACATAATGCAATATTTACTGCTTTTGGTTATTAAGTATAATCAGAGTATGTGGGCAGATTATTCTGTCAGTTTTATGTTCGATTCAAGGAGGTGTCTCAATGGGATTTTTTGAGAAAATGTTCCGGCTTAAAGACAACGGGACGACAGTGAAGACTGAGGTAATTGCCGGTCTCACGACATTCATGACGATGGCTTACATCATCGCCCTTAACCCTAACCTCTTAACGGGGTTCGGAGCCGAAGGCGCAAACCTTTGGAACGGTGTATTCCTTGCAACCTGTATTGCTTCCGCGATAGGTTCGCTCTGCATGGCTTTTCTTGCCAACAAGCCTTTCGTTATGGCACCGGGAATGGGTCTTAACTCTTTCTTCGCGGTTGTTGTCGCAAACATCGTTACCATAACCGGATTCTCTTACATTCAGTCTTTCCAGGCCGCACTGGTGATCATCTTCCTGGAAGGCATTATCTTCCTGATCCTCTCTCTGCTCAATATCCGTGAGAAGATCGTTGAAGCGATCCCTCTCGGAGTAAGGCTCGGCATCGGACCTGCAATCGGTCTCATGCTCATGAACATCGGATTCGGTTCCAATATCGGAATCTACACATCCATGAGAGACGACCCCTTCTACATCATGCGCGATTTCTTCGGCGCACTTACGGCCAAGTCCATTTACGGACAGATGGGTGATGACGGATTCGGCGCAATGATCCTTTCCGTTGCAACACTCTTCATTGGTCTTTTCGTAATCATCGCATTTGATCATCTCAAGGTTAAAGGATCCGTTCTCTACGGCATGCTCATCGCATCCGTTGTTTACTGGATCGGAGACTTTGCGATCCTGGGACAGAATCCTTTCGCAAGCCTTGCTACGGCATCCTTCCTGCCTCCTTTCAAGGACATGGCAGAGACGACTCTCTTCAAGCTCGATTTTGCAGGCTTTGCCCAGATCGGCTGGTTCACCGTAGTTACGCTCATCATCACATTCTGCATCATCGACATGTTCGATACGATCGGAACTCTCGTAGGTACTGCATCCAGAGCCAAGATGCTCGACGCATCCGGCAAGATGCCCAAGATGAAGGAAGCTTTGATCTCCGACGCAGTCGGTACACTGGCAGGTTCCGTAACCGGTACTTCCACTGTTACGACATTCGTTGAATCCGCATCCGGCGTCGAGGCAGGAGGTAGAACAGGTCTTACGGCTCTCGTTTCAGCCGTCATGTTCCTCCTTTGCATGTTCATCGCACCTATCGCTGCCATCATTCCTGCAGCGGCTACATCATCCGCTCTCGTATATGTCGGTATCCTGATGCTGAGCAACCTCAAGAAGGTCGATTTCGAAGATATCACGCAGAGCGCTCCTGTTGCAGTAATGCTGATCGCAATGCCTATATCCAGTTCCATCGGACACGGCATCGGTCTGGCACTCATCTGCTACACACTGATCAAGGTCTGCACCGGCAAGGCTAAGGAAGTATCCGTACTTACCTATATCCTTTCCGCAATCTTCCTCCTCAAGTTCTTCGTTCCTCTCTAAGGGATCAAAGGCTTAAGATCAACAAGGCGGTCACGGGATTTCCCGCTGACCGCTTTTTTGTGTTCGCCGATCCGGTGGAACATTGTTAAAATATAAGGAATTACTGTCCATGGAGGAAGAAATGCTGAGACTTAGACCTTATAAGCCCTGTGATGCGGAGACAATAGTATCCTGGTGCGACAACGAATATACCTTTCATCTGTGGGGAGGAAATCTTTTCGGCCAATATCCCATAACGGCCGATGACATGAACAGCAAGTATCTGGAACTCAACGGCGACTGCAAGGAACTCGATAATTTCTACCCGATGACCTTTTTCGATGAGGAGGGGATCAAAGGGCATCTCATCATGAGATACATAAACGGCGATGACACAATCTTAAGGTTCGGCTGGGTCATCCTTGATCCCAAAGAGAGGGGAAAGGGCATCGGCAAGGAGATGATCAGGCTGGCGCTGGAATATGCTTTCGAGATATTAAGGGTCAGCTCCGTAACGATAGGCGTTTTCGAAAACAATATGCCTGCGCATAATTGCTATCTTGCGGCAGGCTTCAGGAAATCCGGCCTGATCGAAGATTCGTATCATGAGATCTGCGGCGAGACCTGGAAGATCATTGAACTTGAGATCAGCAAAGGCGAATACGAACTGAAGAAGGGCTTATATGACTGAGATAAGGATCGCGGCAGCTGAAGATATAGACATGCTCATGGAGATCAGGCTTGAGATGCTGAAGGCCGTAAACGGTCTTGATGAAGGATACGTTTTCTCCGATGAGATAAAGGACTTATCAAGGAAGTATTTCCTGGAAGGAGACCAGACGACCGTTCTGGCTTTTGTCGACGGGGAATTGGCAGGCTGCGCATCGGCAAGCTATATCCGGATCATGCCGACTTTCTCGCACCCTACGGGCAAGAGGGCGCATATCATGAATGTCTATACGAAAGAGCGTTTCCGCAGGCAGGGGATAGCTTATGACATGATGACAAAGCTTATCGAAGAAGCATGGGAAAAGGGAGCAACGGAGATCAGTCTCGATGCAACTTCTTCGGGAAGGCCTCTTTACGAGAAACTGGGCTTTAGTCCTTCTGACGAATACATGGTGATGGTCCGTAACTAAGAGGGTCTTTTTGCCCGAAAATCGCAATATTCATCATATGAGCAATATTCGTCATATTGTTAGCAAGATTTAAAAGGCGAACATTTATAAAACCCTGTAAAGTTATTTTTGTTATTATTAATAAGGTGGATCATTCCGCCGAAAATCTATTTGTCAGGACGGGTTTTACTATGTTATTTATTGGTATTGATCTCGGAACGTCGGCAGTAAAGCTCCTTCTCGCAGACGAGAAAGGAACCGTTATCAAGACGGTAAGCAAGACGTATGAAGTATTTTTCCCGAAGAACGGTTGGTCGGAGCAGAATCCTTCCGATTGGTATGAGCAGAGCAAGCTGGGCTTGATCGAGCTTCTTGAGGGTCAGGACAAGTCGGCCGTAAAGGGCATCAGCTTCGGCGGACAGATGCACGGTCTCGTCATCCTGGATGAGAACGATGAAGTCATCAGACCTGCGCTCCTCTGGAACGACGGAAGATCCGCAGGCGAGTCTGACTGGCTCAACACAAATGTCGGCATGGATAAGCTCACCGAGGAGACAGGCAATATCTCCTTTGCAGGCTTTACCGCATCCAAGATCCTCTGGGTCAAGAACAACGAGCCCGAGAACTTTGCCAAGATCAAGAAGATAATGCTCCCCAAGGACTATCTCGCATACAAGATCACCGGCGTTCTCTCCACGGACGTATCTGATGCATCCGGCACGCTCTATTTCGATGTTAAGAACAGAACATGGTCCAAGTACATGCTCGACATCCTCGGCATCAACGAAGAGATGCTCCCTAAGATCTATGAGAGCTACGAAGTAACAGGCAAGGTCCTGCCTTCATTTGCTGCTGAGATCGGCATCAGCGAAGATGCAGTTGTTGCTGCAGGCGCAGGTGATAATGCCGCCGCCGCCATCGGCATGGGCATCGCAGGCAAGGCCGGCAGATGCAACATCTCTCTCGGAACATCCGGCACGATCTTCGTATCTACGGACAGGTTTGCAGAGTGTGAAGGCAATGCGCTCCATTCCTTCGCTCACGCTGACGGCCAGTGGCACCTCATGGGCTGCATGCTGAGCGCCGCTTCCTGTAACATGTGGTGGATGGAAGACATCCTCAAGACATCCGATTACGCAGGCGAGCAGAAGGACATCACCGAGCTCGGCAAGAACAGGATCTACTTCCTGCCCTACCTCATGGGTGAAAGATCCCCCATCAACGATTCCGATGCAAGATCCGCTTTCGTCGGAATGAGCATGGACACCAAGCGTGAAGAACTTACACAGGCTGTATTTGAAGGCGTTGCTTTCGCTTTGAAGGATTCATTCGAAGCAGTCGGCAAGGCCGGATTTACGATAGAATCCGCAACGGTCTGCGGCGGCGGTGCAAAGAGCCCGCTCTGGCGCAAGATCATTGCAAACGTTCTCGGCATCGTTCTTGAGAGAACCGAGAATGAAGAAGGTCCTGCATACGGTGGTGCTATCCTGGCCATGGTTGCTGCAGGCGTATATCCCGATGTTAAGACAGCATGTGAGGCTTTGATCAAGCCCACTGTCTGCGAAGTTCCTCAGGATGCGCTCAAGGCAAGCTATCAGGAAAGATATGCCGAGTATAGGAAGATATATCCCGCACTGAAGTCCGTATTCAAGGACATCGCAAGCGGAAGAGAATAAAAAGGAGATGCATGCAAAAGATGGATAACATCAACTTACAGATCACAGCAACAAAAGTCCGTAAGGGAATCATCGAGGCAGTTCATTCTGCAGGTTCCGGACATCCCGGCGGATCCTTATCCGCAGCAGACGTGTTCACATATCTCTATTTTGAAGAGATGAACATCGACCCTTCTGATCCCCGCAAAGAGGATCGTGACAGATTTGTTCTGTCCAAGGGACATAACTCCCCGGGTCTTTATTCTGTTCTCGCTAACAGAGGCTACTTCCCCGTAGAAGACCTTAAGACATTCCGTAAGCTCGGTTCTTACCTCCAGGGTCACCCCTGCATGAACGAGACTCCCGGCGTCGACATGAGTTCGGGATCTCTGGGTCAGGGAATCTCCACAGCAGTCGGCATGGCTCTTTCCGGCAAGATCTCCGGCAAGGATTACCGTGTATATACTCTCTTGGGTGACGGTGAGATCCAGGAAGGCCAGGTATGGGAAGCTTCCATGTTCGCAGGCGCAAGAAAGCTCGACAACTTAGTCGTCATCGTTGACAACAACGGTCTCCAGATCGACGGTAAGGTTGAGGATGTCTGCTCCGTTTACCCGATCGACAAGAAGTTCGAAGCATTCAACTTTGAAGTCATCAACATCAACGGTCACGACTTCGACGAGATCCGTGCTGCATTCGCAAAGGCACGCGAGACGAAGGGCAAGCCTACCGCGATCATCATGAAGACGGTCAAGGGTCAGGATGTTTCCTTCATGGAAGACAAGGCCGAGTGGCACGGCAAGGCTCCCAACGATGAGCAGTATGCAATTGCCATCGAAGAGCTTGATAAGAAAATTGCAGAATTAGAGGCGGAGGGTTGATCATGAACGATACAGTAAAGAAAGCAACTCGTGAGAGTTATGGTGAGGCTCTGGCTTCCCTCGGTGAGAAATACGATTTTCTCGTTCTTGATGCAGACCTTGCAGGCGCAACCAAGACATCAACATTCAAGAAGGCATTCCCCGACAGACACATCGACTGCGGTATCGCCGAGTCCAACATGACAGGCATCGCTGCAGGCATCGCAACGACAGGCAAGACGGTATTCATCTCTTCCTTCGCCATGTTTGCTGCAGGCCGTAACTTCGAGCAGGTAAGGAACTCCATTGGATATCCTCACCTGAACGTTAAGATCGGCGCAACACATGCAGGCATCACGGTAGGCGAAGACGGTGCAACCCACCAGTGCCTGGAAGACATCGCTCTCATGAGAACGATCCCCGGCATGACGGTCATCGTTCCCGCTGACGATATCGAGGCAAAGGCCTGCGTTGAGGCAGCCATCAATACCGACGGCCCGATCTACATGAGATTCGGAAGAGCTGCAGTACCTGTAATCTACGATGAGGATTATGTTTTCGACATCAACAAGGCTGTCGTATTGAGAGAAGGCAAGGACATCACGATCGCAGCATGCGGCGTCTGTGTTGCATCCGCTCTGGAAGCAGCCGAGATGCTGGCAGCAGACGGCATTGATGCAGAGGTCATCAACTTCCACACCATCAAGCCTCTCGACAAGGATACTCTTACGGCATCCGCTGCCAAGACAGGCAGAGTCTTCACCGTTGAAGAGCATTCCGTTATCGGTGGTCTCGGCGGAGCAGTTTGCGAAGTATTGGCTGAAGAAAATCCCGTCAAGGTTACCAGGATCGGTGTCAACGACGTATTCGGCCAGTCAGGTCCCGCAAAGGAACTCATGAAGTTCTATGGTCTCGACGGAGAAGGCGTCTACAAGAAGATCAAGGAAAGCCTCTGATAAGTCAGGCTTTTCGGCTGAAAGACGAAACAAAAAGTGCAGCTTTGAAAAGAGCTGCACTTTTAATTTACATAAAAACAATCAAATATCAGAGGGCATCCCAGGGATCTTCTGTTTCGCTTTCTTCTTTGAGCCCCTCTTCGTCGGTATCGTAATCAGCAGAATCGAGAGTCATGAATTCCGGCTCGTTCTCATCATAAGGGGAAAGACTGCCGTATTTCTCGAAGATCTTCTTCAGGAAGAATGCCGTCACAAAAGAAGACAGGCCGAATCCGAAGAGAAGGAAGAAGCTTCCGATGATAACGCCCCATGTGGGGTACTTCAAAGAAATGAAGATGATGCCGCCTTTGACCACGATCGTGGATATCGTGACGGGAAGATTGCTTACCGCAAGGATGACCGAATTCTTGAGCGTCTGCTTCAGGGGCTGCTCATAGAGACCGATCATGGGGAAGGAATAGATCCATACGGATAATATCAGGATCAGCATGAACCACACCGGGATCTGTGTCATCTTATAAGAAGGATCCAGAATAAATAATATTAAAAGAATTTCATATATAAAGAACGCGAATGCGATAAATGAAGGAACCCAGAGCAAGGTTGCCTGCTTGAAGGAAGACTTGAATGTTTTGAAATATGTTCTTACGACGGTAACTTCTTCCTTGCAGTGAATGGCAAATGTGACCCGGTATAATGCCGACAAAGAGGCTCCGATCGTCACTATGGGGATACAGGTCAACATAAATAGGATATTAACGATAATGAGGTTGCAAAGTTCAGTGAGAAATCTCATTGCAAATGAATCTTTATTGAAGAAATCGTTCATGTTTTGCCCTCAAAACGAAAATATAATCTATATATTATACCCAATCATTTATGTTCTGTAAATACTTTGAGGGCATAAAGCACAAATTCCGCAAAATACAGCAATAATCGTCAAAAACAGAGCAATATTTAACAAGTGTAAAAGACCTTTGGTTGCTATTATACGGTTGTGAATTCGTAGGCGGACACAAGTCTGCCCGTGGGTTTACAAAATTTTAAACAGACTGTTTAGGAGGTTAACATGAAAAAAATCATTGCTACTGCTCTGACTTTAGGTCTCGCAGTTGGTACACTCGCTGCATGTACACCTAGTACACCTGCAACTGAGGCCAGCAAGGACACAAAGGCAACAGAGGCATCCAAGGACACAGAAGCATCCAAGGACACAGAAGCTGCTAAGCCTGAGGAAGACAACATTCTCAACGTTTGGACATTCACAGATGAGGTTCAGGGTTTCGTTGCAGAGTACATGAAGGCTCATCCCGACGTAGCTGCTAAGTACGAAGTTAAGAAGACAGTTATCGCTACAACAGACGGTGCTTATCAGCCCGCTCTCGACCAGGCACTCGCTGCCGGTGGCGCTGACGCTCCTGACCTCTACGCTGCAGAGTCCGCTTTCGTTTACAAGTACACAACAGGTTCTGCATCTCAGTATGCTGCTACCTACAAGTCTCTCGGAATCGATGTTGATGCTGAGCTCGCTAACTCCAAGAATGCTCAGTACACAGTAGACCTCGGAACAAGAGCTTCTGACGGTGAGATCGTTGCTCTTAACTTCCAGGCTACAGGTGGTGCTTTCATCTACAGAAGATCCATCGCTAAGAATGTCTTCGGTACAGATGATCCTGCTACAATCGCTACAGCAATAGGTCCCGGCTGGGATAAGTTCTTCGAGGCTGCTACAAAGCTCAAGGACAAGGGTTATGTAATCTGCTCCGGTGACGGTGATATGTGGCACGCTGTTGAGGGTTCTTCTGAGAAGGGCTGGCTCGACGCTGACGGCAAGCTCATCATTGATCCTGCACGTGAGAAGTTCCTTGACTATTCCAAGAAGCTGATCGACGAAGGTCTCTGCAACGACACATCTGACTGGACAGAAGCATGGTTTGCTGATATGGCAGGCACAGGCCCTAAGGGCTGCTTCGGTTTCTTCGGTCCCGCTTGGCTCATCAACTACACAATGGGTGAGAACTGCGGCGCTTGGATCCCTACCGGCGAGAAGGATGCAGATGGTAAGGACATCAAGAAGCTCGACAAGACAAAGGGTACATATGGTGACTGGGCTGTTTGCACATCTCCTGTAGGCTTCTTCTGGGGCGGTACATGGGTTCTTGCAAACAAGGATACAGACAAGGCAGCTCTCTGCGGCGACATCATCAAGTACATCACTCTTGACACAACCAAGGATGGTATTCAGTACAAGTTCGCTAACGGTCTCCTGAATGAAGCTGGTACAAAGGATACAGTTGCATCTGAAACAGTTACAGCTATCTCCGATGGTACAGTTGAGTTCCTCGGCGGCCAGAACATGCTCGACGTATTCGGTCCTGCACAGGCTTACGCTACATCCAAGAACAAGACAGAGTCTGACGAAGATATCAACTCTGTATGGCGTGACCAGGTTAGACAGTATGCTCATGGCGATAAGTCCAGAGAGCAGGCTATCGCTGACTTCAAGTCTACTGTTGCTGACAAGTACGGTATCGAGGCTGCTTAATTTCAAACCTATAGTCAATAGTAGTTTGATTAATTAATTACTGCCGTACGGGGCGGCTGAGAAATCGGTCGCCCCGTATACTATAGGCAGACAATCGCGAAAGCATTTTATATGGAGGTAGTTACTATGGATAAAAGAAAACATATATCCTACGCCAAGTACGGATATATCTTCTCTATTCCGTTTGTTATCGCCTTCCTTATTTTCTCTCTCTATCCTATTCTCTATACTCTCGTAATCGGATTTACGGATCTTCAGGGCATCGGCAAGACCGAACTGCACCTTGCTAAGACTCCTTTCGAGAATTTTATTTCCATGTTTAATAACGCCAGTTTCAAGAAGGCTCTCGGAAATACTGCCGGCCTTTGGATCTGCAACTTTATTCCCCAGCTCGGCATGGCCCTTCTTTTAACTGCTTGGTATACTGATAAGAGAATGAAAATAAAAGGTAAAGGCCTTTTTAAGATAATATTCTATTTACCTAACATCATTACAGCTGCTTCTGTTGCTATCTTGTTCAGAGCTTTGTTCGGATATCCTATGGGTCCTGTCAATGACTTCCTGACCAGATTCGGTCTTTATCACAGTGAAGACGGACGTGGATTCTTCTTCTTCAATGATAAGTTCTCAACAAGAGCCATCATCGTATTTATCCAGTTCTGGATGTGGTACGGCTATACGATGGTTACGCTTGTATCCGCCGTTATCGGTATCGATCCCGGTATCTTCGAAGCTGCAGAGCTTGACGGCGCCAACAGATGGCAGCAATTCTGGAGGATCACGATCCCCTGTATCAGACCTATCATGCTCTTCATCCTTGTTACAAGTATGATCGGCGGTCTGAACATGTTCGATATTCCTCAGTTGCTCAACAACGCAGGTAACCCTGACGGTGCATCCCTTACTGTTAACGTTCTTATCTATGCTCTTGCATTTAAGGGTAAGTATCAGTACAACAAGGCTGCCGCAACATCCGTCATCATGTTCGTTTTGATCGTTGCTATCTCTCTCTTACTCTTCTTCTCTCTCAGAGACAAAGACGAAGCAGCTGCACGCAAGGCTCGTAAGAGAGACATGAAAGAGAGAAAGATGCAAGAAAAAGTTTATGGGAAGGCGGGTTTCTAATTATGGCACAAAGTACATTATCTAAAAAACAGAATAACCGCGTTCTTCAGGTATTTGTTTACATCGTATCGATTCTTATGCTGATTCTGAGTGTTCTTCCTTTTTGGATCATGTTCGTTAACGCAACAAGATCCTCGGAACAGATTCAGCAGCATGCTATTTCTCTTATTCCCGGCGTGAACCTTCAGATGAACTGGATGGTTCTCCAGGGTAAGGACTTCAGCGTTATCACCGGTTTCAAGAACTCATTGATCATTTCCGGATTTGCCACACTCTTCTCCGTATACTTCTCATGTCTTACGGCTTATGCTATCTCGGCATATGAGTGGAAACTGAAGAGACCTTTCTTCAGCTTCATCATGGCAGTCATGATGATCCCCGGTACGGTTACAATGATCGGTTTCTATCAGATGGTTTATAAGATCGGCATGACCAACAATCTGCTCATGCTCATCCTGCCTGCCATTGCTAACCCCATGATGGTATTCTTCATGAGACAGTACATGGAAGCATCCCTCTCGATGGAGATCGTAGAGTCCGCCAGAATCGACGGCGCAAGAGAGTTCTATACATTCAACAAGATAATCATTCCTATCATGAAGCCCGCTATCGCGACTCAGGCAATCTTTACTTTTGTTGCTAACTGGAACAACCTCTTCATCCCGTTGGTTCTCTTAACTGACAAGGAAAACTACACGATGCCTCTGATGGTATCCCTGCTTAACGGTGATATTTACAGAGTTGAGCACGGTGCTGTTTATCTTGCACTGTCTCTGACGGTCATCCCCCTTGTCATAGTTTACCTCATCCTCTCCAAGTACATTGTTGAGGGTGTCGCAATGGGTTCCGTCAAGGGCTGATACCCATTTGGATTTCTGATAATTCAACAAATAAGCCCCGGAGTGATCCGGGGCTTGTTTTTTGTTATTAATCATCTGTCTTTACGCAGGGCGATCCGGTATTCGGAAGGGGAGGAATCCACATACTTCTGAAAGCAGCGCGTGAAAGTTGCAGGGTTATTGAATCCGCATTGCAGAGCAATATCTGTGATCGAATCGTTACTGTTGATCAACTTGATCTTCGCTGCCTGGATCCTGCGTTTGGACAGATAGTCATAAAACGAGCAATTCGTATATTCCTTAAACTTACGTGAAAAATGATATTTTGAGAAATTGACGTAAGTTGCCGCGAAATCCAAAGTAAGATCATCCATATAATGTTCGTTGATGTAGGTTATGAGACCTGCAAATTTGTTTTCCTCTTCAGACTTATTCTGCGAGAGGTTCAGATACTGCTCTTCCGCGATATAACTGAATATGCTTAAGACGTCCGCGAAGATGGGCAGTTCCCTTACATAATCCGTATATTTGAAGTAGATATCCGTAATATCCATCAGCTTGCTGTATATGTTGTCATAGAGCTTGGGCTGTGTCTTGTGATTGACGAGCTGGGCTTCGCTCAAGAATTCCTCTATGCTCGAATAATCAAGAAAGCGCTTCATGAAGTCTATGTCCAGAAGGAAAAGGAAGCGGGCTCCGGCGTCGCTCGAGATTACTTCATGCAGCATGTTCGGGGGGATAAAGAGGATATCTCCCGGATTAAGAGTGAATCTTTTGTTTCCTGCAGTATATGTATATATACCTTCGATGGGGGTTACTATCTCGATGGCTCCGTGCTTATGCAGAGGGTAGCCGTCGGTCTCAGTGTTATACCAGATGCGTATCCCGGTTCCCGGTACGAAATCGACATCTTCGACCGAATCTTTTATCTTGCGTTCGATGATGTTGCTTATCGGCTGGGAATAATGTTTGGGTGTCGGATTAATTGCTCTGGTCATATTCTTAATGCCCCGTTTCATTTATTGGCTAAATTTGCTTTCAACAGATAAAATAGATTATATCAGATAATAAACAGGGGGGAGATCCCGAACGGACCACACAATTCAAGGAGAGATGAAATGAACAGAGAAGAAGCAAGAAAGAAAGCAGAAGAATTAGTATCCCAAATGACTCTTTCGGAGATGGCATCACAGTTAAGATACGACTCTCCCGCAATACCGAGGCTGGGGATCCCTGAATATAACTGGTGGAATGAAGGACTCCACGGTTTTGCAAGGAGCGGAACGGCGACCGGCTTTCCTCAGGCGATAGGTCTGGGCGCTACATTCGATCCTGATCTTCTGGATGACATAGGCGATGTCATATCGACGGAAGCAAGAGCGAAATACAATGAATATTCAAAGCACGAAGACAGGGATATCTATAAGGGTCTTACCATCTGGTCTCCCAATGTCAATCTCTTCAGAGATCCCCGCTGGGGCAGGGGACAGGAGACATACGGAGAAGATCCTTATCTCATCGCAAGGCTCGCTGTCAAGTTCATCCACGGCCTTCAGGAAGGCAAGAGTCCCAAGGCTGATGACCCCCACATGAAGACGGCTGCCTGCGCCAAGCATTTTGCAGTCCATTCCGGTCCTGAAGCAGACCGCCATCATTTCGATGTCGAAGTCAGCAGGAAAGATCTTTTCGAGACATATCTTCCCCAGTTCGAAGCATGCGTAAAAGAAGCCGGAGTAGAGTCCGTCATGGGCGCATATAACAGATATGCAGGGGAGCCCTGCTGCGCCAATTCCTATCTCATGGGTGACGTCCTTTTCGCAAGATGGGGCTTTGAAGGACATTTCCTTTCTGACTGCTGGGCGATCCGCGATTTCCATGAGAATCACAAGGTGACATCAGACCCCGTTGAGAGCGCCGCGCTGGCCCTGGAGCAGGGCTGCGACCTTAACTGCGGATGTACATACCTTTCGATCGATCAGGGCCTTAAGGAAGGAAAGATCAAGGAAGAATATGTTAAGCGTTCCGCCATCAAGCTCTTTACCACAAGATTCCTCCTGGGTCTTTTCGGAGAGAATGAATATGATTCCATTCCCTATGAGAAGGTAGAGTGCGCCGAGCACCTTGCAGTCGCTAAGAAAGCATGTGAAGAGAGCATCGTAATGCTAAAGAACGACGGCATCCTTCCAATTGACAGATCGAAGATAAAGACGATCGGCGTGATCGGCCCTAATGCGGACAGCAGGGCTGCTCTGGAAGGAAACTACTTCGGTACCTCATCCGAATACATAACGCCTCTTGCAGGGCTCATACACGGCGCAGAAGGCATAAGGATCTTATATTCCGAGGGTGCGGATCTCTTTAAGAACAAGCCCGATAATCTTGCCCGTCCCTTCAACAGGATCTCGGAAGCCGTAACGGTTGCAGAGCATTCCGACATGGTGATCCTCTGCCTGGGCCTTGATGCGACGATAGAAGGAGAGGAAGGCGATACAGGCAACCAGTTTGCATCAGGAGACAAGGTCGATCTGTCACTGCCCGAATCCCAGCGCGTTTTGATCGATGCCGTCATAAAGACGGGAACGCCTTTCGTAGTCCTTATGATGACAGGGAGCGCGATGGACATGAGATTTGCAGAAGAAAATGCTTCTGCCATACTGCAGTGCTGGTACCCGGGTCCCCGCGGCGGAGACACGATAGCAGACATCATATACGGCAAGGTCAATCCTTCAGGCAAGCTCCCCGTCACGATCTATAAGAGAGTTGATGACATTCCCGATTTTTGCGATTATTCCATGAAGGGAAGAACATACAGATATATCGAAAAAGAGCCTCTCTACCCCTTCGGATTCGGTCTGGGTTATTCCAAAACGAAAGTCGGTTCCGCCTATGTTGCATCAAGAGATGAAGACAAGATAACAATAAGCGTAAAAGCAAGCAATACGGGTTCTTACGATGCCAGGGAAATACTTCAGGCATATATCAGGACAGATTCAGGATATGAGACATTGAATGCAAGGCTCTGCGCATTTAAGCCCGTAATGATCAATGCAGGATCAACCGCAGATCTGATGATAGAGATCCCTCTGACCGCATTTGCAACTGTTGATAATGAAGGCGAGAGGATCGTCGATGCAGCTTCAGCGGATCTGTTCATAGGATTCGGCCAGCCCGATAAGAGGACCGCGGAACTTTACGGATCTGAAGCCGTTACGATAAAAGGGATCCCGGTAAAAGAATAAGGATGAAAAAACCGAAAAAACAGCAGAGGCGATGCCTCTGCTGTTTTTGTTGAAGGATATGGAAATATCAGTTATCTTCAGGATCGTAACTGATGCCGAAACTGTCTATCTCATCCATGTCAACGGAAACATCTCCCGTATCACCTGATTTGAGGGAGCCGATGATGGTGAATCCGTCTGTCTTGCCGAGCTGTTCTATCGCATCTGAATGACCTTCATCAGTAAGGGCTTTCTTAAGCCATTCCGGCTTACCCTTTGCATTGTACATGAAATCAAGGAATTCGCCTTTTCCGGTAAATATGCACCAGCCGTGATCTTCGGGAGTGCCGCCGATGATGATGACAGTCTTGGTTCCGTCTTTTTCTTCTATCTCCTGACGGTAATACTTGTCCATGCTGCACTTGTCCGTAACGTCGGTCCACTTGCCGTCGAGAACGCAATAGAGCTTGCCGTCCTTCTCCTGGGCAAAGTCTTCAAAATTATTTGTCGAGAATTCATAATCGAACGCAGTTACTATCTCATCACCCGTATTCTTTACTTCCGTTTCGGATACTGTAATGCTGAGACCGTTGTGGCTTGTCGTTATTGCCTTCCATAATTGTTCTGCGGCATTTACTACTGCCGTCCTTGTGAAAGGTACGATCATGACAATGGCTGCAGTTGCAGCGACTGCGATGACAGGCGCGAGCCAGGTCTTCTTAGCGGGCTGCTTTGCGAGGATGTTTTCTCTCATCTGTTCTTTTCTGTCTTCATTTAAGACAATCTTATCGAATGTTTCTTTCATTATTATTCCTCCAATTTGAACCTTATCTTTTCTTTGCCTCTTTGTATCCTCATTGCGACGGCGGACTCCGACAGCTTTAATATGGTTGCGATCTCTTTATATGAATAACCTGAGTAATAGAACAGGTAGATCGGCAGACGGTAAGCTTCTTCGAGCTTCATCAGTTCATCAAAGATGTCGCTGTGGTCTCCTTCGACAAGATCGGAATACTGAAGCTGGAGTTCGCACGATTCAATGTCCACGTTGTTGTGCCTTGCAGAAGATCTTAAGAGATCCTTGCACTTGTTTGCGGTCATTGTCATGAGGTAGGCTTTCTCGTTTCTCAAATCGAAAAGCAGATGTTTGTCCAATAATTTCAGGAACACTTCCTGAACAATGTCTTCTGCATCAAATCTTGACCCTACGTATGAGACTGCAAACCGGTAAAGATCATCAGAATAAAGATCGAATAATCTGACTACTTCTTCTTTCTTCAATCAACTAACCTCCTGCAATTTTTTGAGATCTCACTTATTAAACGTATCAGGATCAGGATTTCTCACATGATTTTTCCTTAGGATAAGTTCAATTGTCTTACATAACAAGATTATATATTATCGTGTATAATCTTTCTTAGTATGCGCGCGCGCAAAAAGAAGGATGGAATATATGAAAGAACTGGATTTCCCGTTCGATGCGGAATATGTCTTAAGAAAGAAGAAATCCCTTAAGAGAGGTCTCCTTGAAAGAGAAGGGATCAAATATCTCGACAAGAAGATCGCGATACTGGGCGGATCTACCACGGAGAACATTAAGCTCATGCTGGAGCTCTTCCTGCTCAATAACAGTATCAAGCCGGAATTCTATGAATCCGAATATAACCGTTACTGGGAAGATGCCGTTTTCGGAAGCCCGGAACTCGATGAATTCAAGCCCGATCTCATCTATATCCATACAACAACGAGGAATATCAAGGCCAAGCCCGACGTTACCATGTCATCAGCTGAGATCGATCAGATTCTGGAATCGGAATATAAGAGGTTCGAGACGATGTGGGAGAAGATCGAGGAAAGATACGGTTGCATCGTAATCCAGAATAATTTCGAACTTCCTTATTACAGGCTCTTAGGAAACTCCGATGTAAGCAACATACACGGCTTTTCGAATTTCCTTGCAAGGCTTAACATGAAATTCTCGGAATATTCCGAAGCGCATGAGAAATTCCACATAAACGATATCCACTATATCTCGGCAGAATACGGCATAAAGAAATGGTCGGATCCTGCAGACTGGTACCGCTATAAATACAACCCCTGCGTTGCCGCAACGCCGGATCTTGCATATAACCTGGCAAGGATAGTAAAGGCCATCTACGGCAAGAACAGGAAAGCGATCGCATGTGACCTGGACAACACTCTCTGGGGAGGCGTCGTAGGCGATGACGGACCCGAGAACATCAAGATAGGCCGGGAGGATGCAGTAAGCGAACTCTACGAGGAATTCCAGGGCTATATAAGGGCTCACAGGGATCTGGGCATACTTCTTACCATCGCGTCCAAGAACGACGAGGAGAATGCCCTTGCAGGCCTTGCAAGACCCGACGGCGTATTGAAGAAAGATGACTTCCTCGTCATCAAGGCAAACTGGGAAAACAAGAATACCAATATCGCAAATACCGCAGCAGAGATCAACATCGGCGCCGATTCTTTCGTATTCATTGACGACAATCCCATGGAAAGGAACATCGTCGAGAGCACGATCGACGGTATCGCAGTCCCCGATCTGGGCGACCCCGAGACATATATCAGGATCATGGACGGCGCAGGCTACTTTGAGGTTACCGGAATATCAGCCGACGACCTTAAGCGCAATGAGATGTATAAAGCCAATATCTCCCGTGCGACTGCTGCAGCATCCTTTACTGACTATACCGAGTATCTTAAGTCTTTGGAGATGAAGGCTGAGATCTTGCCCTTCAGCCCCATGTACATGGCAAGGATCACGGAGCTTACCAATAAGAGCAACCAGTTCAATCTTACGACCAGACGCTGCACGCAGGCGGAGACGGAAGCATTTGCAGCCGATCCCGCGTACATTACCCTCTACGGCAAGCTGATCGACAAGTTCGGCGACAACGGCGTCGTATCCGTAGTCTTCGGACATGTCAATGAGGATGTTTCGACAGAAGGATGCAAGGTCTTTGATATCGACCTCTGGCTCATGAGCTGCCGCGTCTTAAAGCGCGACATGGAATGCGCCATGATGGACGAGCTCGTGCGTCTTGCAAAAGAGAAGGGCATTGATAAGATCCGCGGCTTCTACTATCCTACGGCCAAGAACAAGATGGTAAAGGAATTCTATGCCGACAGAGGCTACACCAAAGTAAGTGAGGACGAAGAAGGCAATACCGTTTGGGAACTTGAAACCGCCGGTTACGAGAATAGGAATTCCGTTATCGAGGTTAACTGATATAATTAATCCGTAAAAAGACAAGAGAGGTACATGACATGACCAGAGAAGAAGTATATGAGAAGTTAAACGAAGTATTCCGTGACGTTTTCGACGATGAGGACATCACCGTATCCGATGAGACCGTTGCATCCGATGTCGACGGCTGGGATTCATTGGAGCACATCAATCTCCTCGTTGCCGTTGAGCGCGCTTTCGGGATCAAGTTTACCATGGGTCAGACAACACACCTTAAGAACGTCGGCGAGATGGTCGATGTCATAATCGAAAAGTTAGGATAAGCCTTTGGAAGTACATCACATAGGATATCTCGTAAAAAGACTTGCTGATTCGAGGGATGCTTTTGCCGCCCTCGGATTTGATGTTGTGCGCCCCGTTGAATACGATCCCATAAGAGACGTTAATATCGAATTCATCGCCAACGGCGGCTACTGCGTGGAACTCATTGAACCCGCATCTTCCGGGTCTCCTCTGATGCCGCTTCTCAAGAAGTTCAAGAATGCGCCTTACCATCTTTGCTTTATCGCAGAAGACCTGGAAAAGGCAAAAGAAGAATTCGAAGGCAAGGGCTACATGCTCTTCCGTGACATAGAACCCGCTCCCTGCCTTGACGGAAGACGCGTGGTCTTCATGGTCAACCCGGACATCGGGATAATCGAGATAGCAGATAAGGAGCCCCTATAATGTCACTTGTATCAGCTCTTTATCTCGGATTCGTAGCAGTCGCTGCACTGATCTATTACATCCTTCCCGCCAAGGCCAAGCCTTATGTTCTGCTTGCAGGAAGCGTTGCATTCCTTGCCGTATGCGGCATCTGGACTTTGGGATTCGTATTTTTTACGGCCGTAACGACCTTCTTTGCCGGCAAGATAGCGGCAGGAAAAGGTGAAGGAAGATCCAAGACTGTCGTTGCAGCCGTCGCCATAGTGATCAACCTCGCATTCATGTGCGCAGTCAAGTATTATGGCGTCCTGGATCTTATCGCAGAAAACATTAACAATGTTACAAAAGCAACGGACGGAAGCTTTCTGGCGGTTGCAGTGCCTCTCGGCATGTCCTTCTACACACTGCAGATGACAGGCTATGTCTTGGACTGCCTCTGGGGAATTATCCCGGCCGAGAAGAACTTTTTCCGTTATCTTCTCTTCGCCTGCTACTTTCCCTACATGACATCAGGTCCCATGAACCGCTACGGGGAACTGTCCGAAGAGTTCAGGAAACCCGTTAGTCTCGAATATGAGAATATCCGCAAGGGTGCCGTCAGGATCGCCTGGGGTTTCTTCCTGAAGCTCATCATTGCCGAGCGCGCGGCAGTCATTGTAAATGCCGTTTACGGCGACCACGAGACCTATACGGGAGCTTATGTCCTTCTGGGCGTCCTCCTCTTCGCCCTGCAGCTTTATACGGACTTCATGGGATGCATGGAGGTTGCGATCGGAACGTCTTACATATTCGGAATAAAGATCCCCGAAAACTTCAACAGCCCCTATATGTCGCTTTCCATCCGCGAATATTGGCAAAGATGGCATATCACATTGGGAACCTGGCTCCGTGACTTTTTATACTATCCTCTTCTTAAGTCCGCGCCCTTCATCGCGATCGGCGATAAGTCCAAGAAGATCTTCGGCAAGAAGAAGGGCAAGAAAGTTCCCGTTTACCTTGCGATGCTGGTACTCTGGACAGCAGTAGGCTACTGGCACGGCGGCCTTTGGAAATACATAATAGGTTCGGGTCTCCTGCACTGTTTTTATATCGTGGGAGGCATGATCTTAGAGCCCCTTTTCGCGAAGATGAGAAAGCCTTTTAAGCCCGAAAAGCTTCCCTATAAGATCTTCTGTGGAGTCAGGACCTTCGTCCTGGTCCTCATAGGTTTCTTCTTCTTCCGCGCGGCAAACGTGCCTGATGCACTGCAGCTTTTCAAGGCTCTCTTTACGGCAGGCGCATCTCCTGAGGGCGGGATACTTGCAACGGGCATCGGTGTTCCTGATATAATAGTTCTGGCTATAGCTTCGGCTGTCCTTATCGCGGTCGATATCTATAAATTCCGTCCGGATCAAAACGACGAGCCAAGAAGCGTTCTCGCATTGACGGGAAAACTTCCCATTGGCGTAAGGATAGTTTTGCTGGCATTGATGATCCTGGCGGTGATCGTTTTCGGAAAATACGGTCTCGGTTACGATTCCGGGGCTTTCATATATGCAAGGATCTGACGATCGGAGGTAAATGGAAATGGATGTAGTATGTCTTGATATGGAAGGTGTTGTTGTTCCTGAGATATGGATCGCTTTCGCAGAGGCTTCGGGCATTCCCGAACTTAAGAGAACGACCAGGGACGAACCCGATTACGATAAGCTCATGCGCTGGCGCTTAGGCGTCCTTAAGGAGCACGGTCTCGGTCTTCCCGAGATACAAAAAGTCATATCCACGATCGAACCTCTCGAAGGCGCAAAAGAATTCCTTGATGAACTCCGAAAGAAATGTCAGGTGATAATATTGAGCGATACTTTCGTTGAGTTCGCAATGCCCCTTATGGAAAAACTGGGATATCCCACGCTTTTCTGCAACAGTCTGGAAGTTGCTCCCTCAGGCGAGATCACGGGCTTTAAGATGAGGTGCGAGAACAGCAAATTAACGACCGTCAGGTGCCTCCAGGAGATGGGTTTTGATACCATCGCTGCAGGCGACAGTTATAACGATCTGGGCATGATCCGCGCATCCCGCGCAGGCTTCCTTTTCAGGAGCACGGAGCAGATCAAGAAAGATAATCCCGACCTTCCCGCTTTCGAAGAATACGATGATTTCCTCAAGGCGATATTGGAGACTGTAGGCTGATGTACATACCTTCCGACAGGATAGACGAATTCCGCGGCATATACGATAAGAATTCCGCAGGGGAGACTTTGGAAGTCTTTCTCGAAAACTACGATCCCAAGACATGGGACAATCCTTCCGCAACAGTTGACACGATCGTTGCAACAAGTGAGGGAGGAAAGATAAAAAAGATCATGCTGATCAAGCGCGGCAATCACCCTTCGATCGGCTTGTGGGCTCTGCCCGGAGGCTTTGTGGAATATAAGGAGAATCTCAAGGATGCCGCTTTGAGAGAGCTTTCCGAAGAGACCGGAATAGAAGGGATCGATGCGGTCCAGCTTAAGACATACGGGGACTGGGACAGGGATCCCAGGACCAGGATAATCACCACTGCTTTTGCTTCCATCGTCGATGAGAAGGACATCGTTTTCGCAGCAGGAGACGATGCCGCGCAGGCTGACTGGTTTGATGCCGATATTATGGATAACGGGGACGGTACATACGATCTGACCCTCGTTTCTGATCAGGATAAGATCAGGCTCGGATGCAGGGTAAAAGAAGAACGGAAACTAATCTGCGGTATCGAAGAAAGATCTTATAAAGTCATAAAAAGGGATGGCATCGCTGCCGATCACGGTGCGATAATCGTTGAGAGCATTTTCCTCCTGGAGGAGAAATTGAAAGGAGTAGGATAATGGGACATAAAGTCGGAACAGAACATTACATACAGTACTATGAGACGGATCAGATGGGCTGCTGCCATCACTCGAATTACATAAGGTTTTTTGAGGAAGCGAGGAGCAGATTCTTTGATGAGATAGGGATGCCATATGCAAAGGTCGAAAAGGAAGGGATATTAAGTCCCGTCGTTGCGGCCGAGATGGAATTCAAGATGCCCTGCAGATATTCCGATACCGTCATCATCGAAGCGGAACTCATGTCTTATTCGGGCGTAAGGTTCTCGTTTGAATATAAGATCTGTAACAAGGAAACGGGCGACATCTGCTGCATCGGAAAAACGAAGCACTGCTTCATAGATGATCAGGGCAAGGTCATCTCCCTTAAGAGAAAAGATGCATCCATGCACGACAAGATGACCGAACTTGCGGGGGAATGATCCCGAGTACTTACATAAGTACCATTAATGGCATTTACAAACATATGTTCGCATGATAAAATCCTCTCACACAGTGAGAAGGGAGGATCCTTATCATGCGTTATGATTTTGTCTATGACGGCACTCTTGAAGGCCTTTTATGCGTTATCGCTTTCGCCATTGCGAGACGGATCAGACCGGATTCCATCGGGGCGAGATTTCCTTTAAACGGCGCATGCGCCCTCAGGATCAGACCGGTTTACATAAGGACCGACAGGGATATCGCCGATAACTTCTACCGCTATATAGGACACAAGGCAGGACCTGACTGTCAGCAGCTTATCTATGATTATTTTCTTACCGCATCAGACGATACGGAAATCATGATCTACGATCTTATATGCCGGTCAATAAGTGAAGGCAGGGGAGCGGCGGATAAGAGAGATGACAGCCGCATCAGATCCATGAGGAGCAGGGTGAGAGATCTTTACCGTGAGGCAGGAGACGAACTCCTTAATATCCTTTCCGTTCCCGTTAATGATGTTGATATCGCAGTGACATCCCCTGAGGGAATAGTAATCCCGATAATCAGGGAAGCCGTTCTTACGGATGTTTTTGCAGGTGATTTCATGCTCTATGACAGAAGGCATGCCTTGCTCCTTATGCGGGAAGCGACACATGTATATTCCGTCAATATTGCATCAGATGAGATCTACCGCATGAATAAGGATGAAACGGATCCTCTTGCTGTCTATGATCTCTTTTGGAACAGGTATATTGCCTCAGGTAACGAAATAAGGAAATCCTGCCGCAAGGATAGACTGGTCTCTGACGGAATATCAGGTCTGTGGGAGATCCCGGCAT
>JAIKVV010000089.1 GCA_024685385.1 Saccharofermentans sp.
CGCAGCTCACTCTTAAGCTGCATCATGAAAGACTCTATCCTCCTGCGGCTGTCCTTAACGAAAGCATCCCGCCTCTTGGAGACCGCGAGGCTCTTATCCGCTATGACCTTGCTCTGCGCATTATTCACCAGGCTCTGCCTGTTAAGTTCATCGACAGCCAGGAGCATCGGATTAGCGATAACATCAACGAATGTCTTGATCCTTATGAACTTGCCCCTGGAGCTGACCTGCTCGACGAGCAAAGACTTCAGAACATCTATCCTGCTCATCGAATTCCACAGAGCCCGCTCTTCCTCAGTCTCCTGCTGCAGAGCCATATAAGCAGACTTAAGATGCACGAAAACAAAAGGCACATTGCTCCAGTCCTGCCCCATGGGTTCAGCAAACTTCAAAAACTGCCTGCGTACAGACTGCAGACGCTCCTCATCGAAAGCGCGGTTCATGTCACGCGCAATGAGCTTGACGCTCTTCCCGCCTTCGACAGACACCTTCACGTTCATAATCACTATAACCGGCTTACCGAGCTCAACGACCTGCCTGAAGCAGTCAGCCTCGACAGCCTGCGGTGCATCGTCAGTAAGAAGGAACAATATCAGGTCAGCGGTCTTTGCCGCATCGAAAGCAAGACGCGTATCCTCTTCGCCTTCGAAAGCGCCGATGCCGGGAACGTCAGTAACGGACAAGCCGTTCCATGTATATTTCCTTATATCTAGCGTAGTCCTCTGCGCCCCCTTGCCGATAGCAGAACCGTCACCCTCAGTAAGCACTTCCATGAGAGTGCTTTTCCCTGCCATGGTTCGTCCGAACAAAGTAACGGAGAAAGACCCCATGTTATCTGCCAAAAGACGGAGGTCCTCATCGAAAGAGATACGAAGGTCATCGACAGCCCCGCGGATGCTCTCGAGCTGCCCTTCGAGCATCTCGGTCATGCCGACCGTCTCACAAGGTGACCGTCTAAATTCAATGACCGTATCACGGATGGATTCTTCGGCACGCCCCAAAGTCCCATCAAGCAGCACCTTCTGATCAGATGCTATCTTCTGCCCGCGCACAGCAGACAGACTGCACTCTTCAAGTACTTTGGCAAAATCAGAACCGGCCATACATAACCCCCGACAAAAGATACTAATAGTATATCATTTGCAAGGGGGTGAGGTAGTAGGAGAATAGAATATAGAATAGATAATAAGATTAAGAACTATCAAAAAGTAAACAGCATAAATAATCTAACATTTATAAGATTAAACTATCACGCTAATCTTCATCCAGAAATGCAAATATAGTGTGTCTCTTACATTTTTATCTAGGAAATGTTTGCACTTACCTGAGAAGCTATATATTTATAATCTAAATACTTTGGTTCATATGTATTATCCAACGGTTGAGGATACAATTGCTTGTACCTAAAAACCATCTTGGCATATGTCCAAAGAAACCGATCTAATTGTTGGTATGTTAAATCTAGATTAAACATATCTTTGAACATGTTGTATTTATTTTTATATGTTTCGTAATTTGCCAATCTATGGTATTTTGACGTAAATCTTCTCTACTTTGGTCCTCTCTTCTCTTGTGTTGAGGATTAAGGATAATCCTCTTGGGCGCGGCTTTGGTGTGCAGCTGGCACACTTTTCGAGCAAGAAAAAGCCGCCCGGAGGCGGCTTGCAGTTGGTTGGATCAGGTTCTTTTATCCTTTACCATTCACGTACTTGTCGTACTTGTAGAGGAATGTCACCATCTGTCTTCTCAGACACTTGCCCTGAGGCTTGAAGGTATTGTCTTCATATCCTGCTACGATCTTCATATCAGAAGCCCAGATCGTTGCATTATAGAAGTAGTCTTTGCTCTTGACGTCTGTAAACTTGCATGTCTTTGACTTAGGCACGGGTTTGCCTGCCATTCTCCATAGGAAGGTGACAGTCTGTGCTCTGGTACAGGCATTCTGAGGCCTAAAGCTTCCATCATCATAACCAGTTGTAATACCTTGTTCTGTTGCCCAGATAACCGGTTTGAAAAAATAGTCAGAACTCTTTACATCTTTGAATGACGTTTTCTTTGTTTTGGGATTAGGACAACCGTTAATTCTCCACAAGAAAGTAACCATCTGTGCTCGAGTACACTCGTTGCCTGGTTTAAATTTGGTCTGGTTATCATATCCTTTAACAACTTCTCTCTCCCAGAGATTGTAAGTAGGTTCAAACCAAAAATCTGACTTATTGGTAACATCCTTAAACAGTACTGTTACACCGCATGAACATTCTCCATCCCAACCTGCAAACTCATAATACAGAGTCCCATATCCAGTTTTCTTTGCTTCAAATTCCAGCATATAACCAGTATCTCCCGAGTAAGTATTCACATTAACTGTTTTTGCTGAAAACACATCTGGATTAGAAGAATTATAAGTAACTTTTCTTCCTGTAAATACTATGTTTTGTTCAAATTTTTGCCCGCAAGCACAAATCAATCCATCTTCAAGCGCATTATAATCAACATCTAAACACTTGATTTTTTGATTGTTACTAATATCCAGTTCTGTTATAGCTGTATTTGTCAAGTCTAACTCTATTAGTTCTTTATTATTTTGAAGTTCTATCGAATTCATTTGTCTGCTTTCAATGGTAAGCTTTTCAAGTTTTGTGCATTTGCTTATATCAATATCTTCTAGCAAGGAATTTGTAATCTCGATTTCTTTAAGCACTTTATTGTTACTACAATCAATATCAGTCAAATATCTATTGAATGACATATACAGATATTTCAGTTTAGTATTTTTGCTAAGATCAATCGATTCAATAATTGAATTATCTACGCAAAGATATTCCAGATACTGTAGATACTCTATACCATCTAAACTCCAAAGATTATATGATGTGAGAACTAATTTTTTTGCATTCTTTATTTCATCAGAAGATAGATAACCATTACCGTTCTTATCAAACGATTTTTTCACCTGATTTCGCAATGTATAATCAGGAAAATGGTCCTCATCTATTTTGATCCCGGAAGCTGCATTTACAATTATTCCAGGAACTATAGCAATTCCCACGGAAAGAGCAATTAAAAACATTATACTTCTGTAGAATTTCATATCAATTCTCCTTCATCTTAGATTATTAATACATATCCGATTTTCCACTTCCAAAGAGCAAAAGCTGCTTTAGAGCATCTTTTATCACATTTATATGTTGCTTTTCTTTCATCCTTTCCCATTAATATACTTATCGTACTTATACAAGAACGTTACCATCTGACGTCTAAGACATTTTCCTTTAGGATTGAAAGTTCCGTCAGAAAGGCCCGCGACTATCTTCATTTCAGATGCCCAGATTGTCGCCTTGTAGAAATAATCCTTGCTCTTGACATCGGGGAACTTGCAGGTTTTTGTCTTAGGAACAGGCTTGCCTGCCATTCTCCACAGAAACGTTACTGTCTGTGCTCTGGTGCAGATTCCTTGAGGATCGAACCTTTCTTTTGATACGCCCGTTGTGATTCCCTTTTCTACTGCCCAGAGAACAGGCTTATAAAAGTAATCTGATGTCTTTATATCCTTGAAGTCCGTTGTCGTTGTACTGGGCTTAGGCTGGCCTTCGAGCCTCCAAAGGAACGTTACCATCTGAGCACGGCTGCACTCGTTAGCGGGTTTAAAGAGTGTTTGGTTATCGTAACCCTTAACAATGCCTGCTTCCGAAAGATAGTTTGTTGGTGCATACCAAAAGTCTTTGATATCGGTTACATCTTTAAACAAGACCTGTACTCTACATGTTGTGCTTTTCCCAGCAACCGAAGCAATAATGGTTACAACCCCAGCCTGTTTAGCAAGAATACATCCAGACGAGTCAATGGTTGCTTTATTTTTATCAGATGAGTTCCATGTTACCTTGTTTTGGGTTCCTTTAACAGTTGCCTTTAATGATAGTTTGCTTCCACATATGATAATTATAAAATCATGATTCAATTTAATAGAAACACTTGATGCGTTGGTAGGTGTCTTAGTGGGTGTCTTTGTAGGCGTTACGGTTGAGGGCAGTGGCGGATTAACCACCACGGTTTTATCGTATGCAAATAACCACTCCCCAGATTTATATCTATAGTATGTATCTAAATCTTCTCCCTGAACACTATCAACTAATGATTTCATATTACTGCAATTTGATATATCAAGATATCTGATTGAATTATCATGACAATCAAATTTTTTAAGCGATCTACATTCACTGATATCGATTGTTGTTATTTTGTTTGAATAACAATACAATGATTCTAATATTGTATTGTTTCTCAAATCAAGACTGGTTAGTTTATTGTCGTAGCAATATAGATATTTTAAGTCCTTACATTGACTTATATTCAATAACTCTAGTCCACAATTTGATATTCTCAATTCCTCTAATTGGGTATTGTTGCTCAAATCAAGACTAGTCAATATGTTTTCAAATAAAGAAAGATATTTTAGTTGTTTACATTGACTTAGATCCAACGATTTCAATCCGCATTCTGATATATTCAAATACTCTAATTGAGTATTATTACTCAAATCAATGCTTGGTATGTTAGCAGTATTACATGTCAATTTTTTCAGTTCTGTGAAGAATTCTATTCCCTTTATTCCTTCTCTTGCAGATTCAGGGCAATAATTTATTTCCGTAACTTCAGATAATTCAGATCCATAAAGCCAACCATCACCATCTAAATCATACCGTGAAACATAATTTCTGAATTCCTCATTTGGAAAATTCCCTAGGTTGATTTCTACTTCCCCATTAATAGTATCCAATGATATATCTTCATCCGCATATGCACTTTCAGCAGGAATTATAATCAACAGTAATAGTGTTGATATTAAAACCAAACAAAATCTATAAACATCCCCGGGAAGACAAACGTTAATGTTCCTTTTCATATAACAGACCTCCTCTTGTGCACACAAATTAATAGACACAAAGAATAAGATTCATATTAACTTTCTCAATGCTTTCACTACATTATGCCTGGATTATAGCCCAGATACGGGCTATGGTAAATATGTGTGCTATCAGCTAACTTGATAATTAACTTACGGTTTACAAACCGTTAATTTTCGAGGTGATAAGGCGTGATCGTATATGACAGGTTATGGGAGACGATGAGCAAAAAAGGCATCTCTCAGTATAAGCTGATCAAGGAATACGGTATCTCCTCCGGACAGCTGGACCGCTTGCGCAAGAACGCGCCTGTGAGTACGTTCACACTCGACAAGCTATGTAAGATCTTAGACTGCAGGATAGAAGAAATCGCAGAATACCAGATCGAATAAAACACCGACCCAGGCAGGCCGGTGTTTTTTCTTTAGTCTTATAGCTATCTATTCTGTTGTTCTTTTATCCTTTCCCATTCACGTACTTGTCATACTTATATAGGAACGTCACCATCTGTCTTCTCAGGCACTTACCCTGGGGCTTGAAGGTATTGTCGTCGTAGCCTGCGACTATCTTCATCTCGGATGCCCAGATCGTTGCCTTGTAGAAGTAGTCTTTGCTCTTGACGTCAGTGAACTTGCAGGTCTTGGCTTTGGGCTCAGGTTTGTTCGCCATCCTCCAGAGGAACGTTACCGTCTGGGCTCTGGTGCAGATGCCCTTAGGGTTGAACTTGTCCTTCGATACGCCTGTGGTGATGCCCTTTTCGACGGCCCAGAGAACGGGCTTGTAGAAATAATCCGTCTTCTGTACATCCGTGAACTTACAGGTTGTCGACTTCAACTTGGGTTCGCCCTGGAGCCTGTAAAGGAAGGTCACCATCTGGGCTCTGGAGCACTCATTGGCGGGGCGGAACTCCGTCTGGTTCGCATAGCCCTTGACGATACCGTTCTTGGTCAGGTAATTCGTAGGGGTGTACCAGAAATCTGCCTTATCCGTTACGTCCTTATAAAGAACAGTGACAGTGCATTTTGCCTTCTTGCCTGCTGCCGACGCCGTTATCGTTACGGTGCCTGCCATCTTGGCAGTGATATTGCCCTTGGAATCGACAGTTGCGATATTCTTATCGGAAGACGTCCATGTAACATGATCCAGTGATCTTTCGAGGATCGCCCGGAGCTTATCAGTGCTGCCGCAGACTACGCTGTCAGCCGACTTGTTGAGCTTAAGCTTGACCACCTGGGGAACGCCCTTGCCTAAAGTGTCCATGGGGTCGTTCGCGGTGAAGTGCTCAAGAGGGAACGCCTTGTCATGGAAATCAGGATCCATGCTGTCAGGCCATTCGTTCGTAGCGCTCTTGGTAGGTTTCATAGCGTACCAGTCGTAATATTCCATTGGATCGTCAGTCTCAGTATCGACCCAAGTTGCATCTATGCCGTACCATTTCCCGTCAATGCATACCTCATTCCAGGCGTGAGAAGCGATACCTCCGTAATAAAACTCCGCCTGACCTAAGACAATGTATGCATCCACACCGACACATTTCAGAAGAGTATACTCGATATTGGCGTAATCCTCGCATACTCCCTGCCCGAGGTAAATACAATCGTCAAGCAGTGTGCCACAATGGTTATCCGGTCCCACGTCTCCGTATACCAT
>JAIKVV010000051.1 GCA_024685385.1 Saccharofermentans sp.
TGCCGATAACAACAGCATCCTTTCCAGGACAACATATGAATACGATGCACAGGGCAATCCTACTAAGACCACGGTCTATACTCCCACGGGAGACATCGAGTGGTGGAGCGAGACTGAATACAGCGCTGCAGGAAAGCAGGCACGCTTTACCCGTTATTTCTCCGACGGCAAAGTATATTTTTACAATGAGTGCGATCCTGCGGGCAACGAGATAAAGACCGTGGGTTATACTGCTGACGGAAGCTTCGACTGGCACAACGAGAGCGTATACGATGAGCAGGGAAGGCTCATAAAGACCACTTATTATGCAGAGAACGGCGACGTCAGAGGCTGGGACGGATATTCGTATAAGTAAGGAAGGATCTTGAGGGGCAAATGAAGATCATCGTCATAAACAGGGCTCTTAAAGAAGAGCACAAAGATAAGATCCGAAAGGCGGCAGATAAGATCGGCGCGGATGTCTTTTTCGCGGAAGAAGAGAAGAACATCCCCCTTGAATTTGCCGATGCTGAAGTCCTATATGGTCACGGCATGGAGAATGCAAGGACAAATAAAAATCTTAAATGGCTCTGTGTCCCTTCTGCGGGAGTCGATCATCTCATGAAGCCGGGCTGCTTTGCAAATGAAGATTGTATTCTTACGAATTCTTCCGGCGCCTACGGAGTTACCATAGCGGAGCACATGATCGCAGTATCCCTCATGATGATGAGGCGCCTTACCGAAACATATGAAGAGACTCTCCGCGGAGAATGGGGCAGCCCCAGACCGCAGAAGTCACTAAAAGATGCAAGGATAACGGTCCTCGGAACAGGCGATATCGGAAAGGAATTCGCAAAGCGCGCGAAGGCATTTGAGCCCCGATCGATCACCGGTGTTTCAAGGAGCGGGATCTCTGACGAAACATCTTTTGACCGGATGCTCAAGATCTCTGATCTCGATAAGATCCTGCCTGAGACAGATCTTCTTGCCATGAGCCTGCCCGACACTCCGGAAACGAGAAATGTCCTTTCTGCCGAAAGGCTCGCTCTTCTTCCGGAAGGCTCTTATGTAGTTAATGTCGGCAGGGGTTCAGCCGTCGATGAAACGGCACTTGCAGTCTTCCTCGAGACAGGCCATCTTGCAGGCGCTGCGCTTGATGTTTTCCATACCGAGCCGCTCCCTGAGGACAGCCCTCTTTGGAAGACGAAGAACCTTCTGATCACGCCTCACATAGCAGGCAATCTGACGCTGGATCATACTCTCGATAAGAATGTCGACATGTTCCTTGAAGACCTCGAAAACTATGCTGAAGGACTCCCCCTTAAACATCTTGTCGACAGGAACAAAGGCTACTGACCTGAAAGACCATTCACAAAAAAGTAACGAATAATACCTACAAATCCAAAGATTCCTTAACTACTGGCAATGTACTATGTAATTGTCAGTAGTTTTTAATAGCTTTTCGGGACATTTCCCCCGGGACAGGAGGTGTGTTATGGCAGGCGGTAGAAAACGATTGTTTAAAATATTCACGGTGACCTTGATGTCAGCCGTGTTCGTTGCGGGAGCACTAAGTGCGGATGTCATCGCGGATGAGACACCGGAACCCCAATATGCAACAAAGACCACTCTGGAAAGCGGGCCCTACAATGTACATACACCCGTAACTTATGTGTATGATCTTGAAACAGCCAGGAATCATGGCTATACACTGCCACAAGGCCTTTATCAGGATTATCTGCAGAGCCTTGGATTATTGTTCCCGGGAGATAAAGTAAGGATACTTCCCGAACTGGACGAGAGTGAAAATGATACCAGCAGGAACAAAAACCACAGGACACCGGGAAAGGCCTTAGTTGTCAACGATGCTTATCTGGATCTTGCTGCAGGAGAAAGTTACGGCCCAATATTGGTTACCGAATCCGTGACCTATGGTGAAGGGACGGGCATCCACACATACATCAGAGAACTTCAGGTCATAGGAGATAATCCTATCATGCTCCAGGGATACGGTTCTTTTTCTGCAACCTGGGCTTATTACGAGCGGCCTGATCCTGACAAACCCGGCAGTAATATAGTCACAGATCACTGGAGTG
>JAIKVV010000056.1 GCA_024685385.1 Saccharofermentans sp.
TTCCTCATCATCTTTATGTGGGGGATGCCGTCCAGCATGAACTCATCGGAGATCTGTCTGAAGCCGTGCTTGGCATAAAAACCTTTGGCGTAGGTCTGGGCTTCAAGGTAGATGGAATCTGCCTTGAATTCTTCTTCCGCCACTTTGATGCCCGCTTCCATTATCAGGCTCCCCAATCCTTCGTTCCTTCTGGCAGAGATCACCCTGCCTATCGAGACTGATTCATGTTCTATTCCCCTGTCCATGACTCTAAGATATGCTGCTATTCCGTCTTCGTCTTCGAGCCAGACGTGGACCGCTTCCTTATCCAGGCCGTCGATTTCCCTGTAGGCGCAGTTTTGTTCCACGACAAAGACATCGACTCTGAGTTTTAAGATGTCGTAGAGTTCTTCCGTTGTCAGTTCATTAAATCTCTTGATGTGCTGCTGCATGGTATGTTTCCCCGGTGCGGTCTGATAACTTTATCTGATACTAATTTACACTATTTTACTGCTGTTGCACATCACTTGCTGAAGAGTCTTGTTTTCGAAAAAAAAGATCCCGGGATCTTTATTCCCGGGATCAGATGAAATCTCTTTGCTCTGATACTTAAGTCTGTGGCTGATCTTCTTCCTTGAACTTAACGATGAGAACTATGGTGAGGATCGCTGCCAGAAGAGGGCATGCGAACATGAAGAACTCACATACTCCGTCGAAGGAGAAGGGATTGTAGCCGAGCCTTATGTTGTTGATGATGTGGAATATCGGTGAAACGAAACCGATGACACATGTGATGAGATTTGCCCAAAGTGGCTTGAGCCAGATCAATACGGCACCGATTATGCCGCCTGCAAGAAGTATCCAGCAGTAGATCGTAGTTGACATCCTGAAGCCTGCTTCCGATGCGGGGTTAAGTGCATCGATGTAATTGTAGGACAGGGTAAATCCCGGTCCCTGGATCACAGTCTTGCCGAAAAGGACCAATAGAGCCCCGATTACGAGCAAAGCCGAGATCACGATCTTTAACTTGTTCCTGTTGTTCATGAAAACCTCCTCTCATACAATACCGCCTGAAATTTACATGCCCCCTGTGGCATGCATTTACCCATCTTATATCGATATATCCTGATTATGTCAAGGAGATTTTAATAAGCAAATTCCGCAAACATCACATCGATCAGATATACATTTGCTCAAAGACCGTCAATATCTCTTCCATCGTCTCTTTCAGTCCAAGTTGTTTGGTATCAACCGGTTCTTCCTTAATTGTTGATATAAATTCCCGGATGATTTCTTTTACCAATCCTTCAACATGAATTATGGCATCTGCATCTATAATGCTGTATAACCTGAATACATCATTTTTATGTTTTTTTAAATCTCTGTCGTTTACATGTTCCCCTGCTGCTTTACGTCTTTTCAAATCGAGCCATGCGTACATTTTAAATGGTATAAGATATTCAGCACCTAACACTGTGATTCCTTGAACTGATTGTCTGCCACTCATCATAAAATCGTAGAAATCATCATTCAAAACTATTGCAGACAAACTTTGAATCTCGTCATCAATATGAATAGGTACTATCCCTTCTTGAACTTCAAGATGATAATCCGGTCTTCGAGAAAACAGTTCTATCATCGACGGATAACCGGCTTTCGGTTCTGTAAAACGAAAGAAGCTCATCCCCTCGTGATTCTTCCAACCCTTTTTATATCCGCCTGCGCTTATGTATTCCCAAAAGACTTTTGCAAACTCTTCTTTCCGTGCTTCAAGTATCAATATCATGTCGATATCTTTGGTTGCCCGGAAATCGATATTAGCTTCTGACATCAAAATAGCACAAGCCGTTCCGCCAATTACAGTATAGCAGTCTCCAAAATCTTTAAAGCTATTTATAAATGATTCTATTCCTTCTACCATTTGTATGCCTCCAAATATTCCTCAAGTGCACCCTGAATGCGCTCGTCATTTTCACCCGACAAAGACATTATTAGCGACACAATATCAACTGACTGTCCGTCGGAAAAAAGTTTGGGATCATACTTCCATAATTCAATCTGACAATAATGCTTCTCTGTTGTCCATTTCGGATCAACGACATCTAATTGTTTGATCAGACCATTACTTTTGCAAACAGCGTAACAATCTATTTTCGGGCTTGCCAGCATGCTTCTTTCACTAAGAGCCGATTCTCCTGCAACCAAAAATAGCTTCAATATCCTGTTCACAGATACATATTCTGTTTTCTGTACAGGATTGATCAAATACTTCTTGGCCATTTCATACAGGTCCCTGCCCTGAGCAACTATCATCATACGGCTTTCCTTTCCGACCGTTTCATCCTTGATCAGACCCATTGCACTAAGTTGTTCCGAAGCTCTGGTGATAGAAGTCTTTGTTACCGATAAAGCCTGTGCTGCTTCTGTCTTTGTTACATATTCTTTCTTCTGATAGAGCAAGTATAAGAACAGACTTTGAGTTACAGGCATCATCTTGTCCGTGATTACTTCCTGATCTTTCTTCAGACGGCTTAACAATGCCACACCGATTAATGGCATATATATCTGATCCGGCACACATATGAAAGGTATATGATTACCTATCAGTTTATCTCTCTGAAGTTTAGTCAGGGTCTTGAATACATAAGCTGTTTCAAGACCGGTTTTATCCCTGTACTGTATCAATTGTTTCTTGAGAGCACTGATTCCGAATCTGTCATCCGATGAAAGTTCAACAAGTAAAAATGCATATGATTCTATCTTCAATTTGTAGATCTTTCTTCCGCTCTTTAAATATACAGGTAAACTGCGCACCTGAATTGGTGATACTTCACAGTCAAGACCAAAAGCAGTTTTTAAAGAATCTGTGATCATATACTTCTCCATTCAATAACATATTTTTACATATAGTAACATCTTTTATGTTACTATGCAAGTTTTTATGTTACTGAGTTATCTCTTCTTCAAAGGGGATCTCTTCTGCTTCACCTGTTCTCTTTTTTCTTATTGCAAGGACCAGCTGGTGGATGTATCTTTGGATGAAGAAATGATATAAGCAGACGGCGAATGCGCCGAAAGATATCTCGACCATAATGAGGACAAAGATGTTCTCCGTAATATCCCCTCCTTTTGCGATGAGAGGGATCTCATAAGCAAATGCCGCGAGCATCACGAAGATGAAGAAAAGGGTGATTATGCCGTACATGATTGGAGTCAAGTAGTATTCGAACTTGGCATAACGCTCAGGCTTGACCCAGCAGAAACTTAAGATCAGATAGAAAGCCACCCAGCCGATGAAGAAATAGAACATCCAGTCTATGGGACTGTGAGTTACAAGAGTCCATACAATGAAGAACAAGCCCAGGAGGATGGCTGTAATGAAGATCCCCAGAATGAACTTATACTGGAAAGGTATCGTGTTGTCGCGGTAATGGCCCTCGTATGCATACTTGTCGCCTGATTCCACATCGCGTTTGATCAATTCGATCAGGCGGAAGAGACCGTCGTATGCATCGCCTTCCTCCCGATAGACCATCCTGTGGTCCTTAAGACCGTAACGGCCGTAGAAGACTTCCCACTTGCCGTTCTTGAGCTTGATCACATTGAAGCAGTTGTTAAAGGCAGGCGGACCGCCTAAGTTTACATGGTCAGGCTTGACCTTGACCTTTTCGATATAACGCTTGAGACTCCTCTTGGTCATGTGATTATCGTTAACCTGTATGTCTTGTGCCGGGGTTTAAGTTATAGATCAGATGATCGGGCTTTTCTTCGTTGGGGGATAATTCCCAGACCTCGTCGGTCATCTTGTAGCAGAAGAGGCCTTCGCCTTGTTTCTGGATCCAGATATTGTAGTTTAGCTTATCCCAGCAATAGCCCCTGTATTCCGCCGTGGTGCCGGGCTTGAAACTGAATACTTCTTCGTCTTTCCTGTTGTAGATCCTGATGATGCAATTGTCTCCTTCTTCTTCATCCACCGCGTAGTAGTTGCCGTCGTAGGTCTTGGACTTTCCGAACTTCGGAGTGATGTGATATTCGCTGTTGAAGCGGCCATCTTTCTTCAGCATGTAAGCTTCGTAGGCCAGAGGATTTTCGAAATAATATCTGATCTCGGTGCTCTTGATGGAATTGACCAAGGGACCTATGTCGGAGCCTGAAGTCCTGAGGTAGTTTGTTACTTCGAATTCCTGATCGGGGTTATCCTTGAGAGCGACCGTGTAGGTGATCTCATTTCCCTTCGTCTTGTCGCTTTCGACGATCACGAACTTGGCATTATAGTCCTTGTATTCGCTCTCTAATGCTTGCAAAAATTCATCTTCCGTATATAGCTTCTGGTCGTTGCATGCTGCGAGGCCGATAAGCATCGTTATTGATAATATTATTGCCAAAAACTTATTCATTATCTCATCTCCTTGATCTTCCCTTATGGGTTCTTATTGGATTATATCACTATGAGATACTGCTTCTCATTTATCCAGCTTGATGCCGTAGCCCGAAAGAGGCAGGTTGAAATTGACCATATCTTCATCGATGTAAGAAAGGAAAGTCTTATACAGACCGAGGTAAATGGACTTGAATTCTTCCGGAGTGATGGGATCTTCACCTTCGAACATCTCTTCCAGAGTCATCTCATTATCATGGGATGCCGGACAATAGTATTTCCTGTTGACACTGTCGGTATAGTAATAGACCGTGAAGTCTTCCTGACCCTTGAAGAAGGTTCCGTCTTCGTAGGATTTCATGAGGTCTTCCGGCTTGCATTCATAAGTCGTGCAAAGCACGATCTGAGGATCTTTCGGGTCCTCGAGTCTGTTGTAGTGGGTACTGATGCTGAAATCGACTGCAAATGTCAAATTCCCCTCATCGTCAAAGGAATCCTTATAAGCGCGCAGAGTGTATCCGTAACTTGTATCATTTTTCACTGTGCTTTCATAGTTGATGAAGAAGCCCTCTCCGTTGGACCATATCTCCAGATTGGTGTTGGGGCCGCTGCCGTCATTGACATGAACATTCATCTCATGGTATTTGCCGTCAGGCTCTATGCCGTAGCACTGGCAGATGTTTTCGTAAAAGCAGGTCGGCCAATTCTTGCCGCATTCCCTGCAGACTCCGTTTTCGAAATCATGTTTCGGGAATCCGTAATCGAAGGAGCTTTCTGAAGTATCTTCTGTCGTGGTGCTTTCTTTGGTCTGATCTCCGGTTTGAACTGTTGTGTCCTTGGATTCTTTGGATGTTGATACTTCCGTCGGTTTCGGCCGGGTCGTCAAGACGGTCTCTTCTCCTCCCATACAGGAGCAGCAGGAAACCGTCATTGCGATGCATAAAGCCAAAGCCATGGATGTTCTTAATGCCGATCTTCTCATCGATCTATCCCCCTAAACAGTATTCCTTCATGATTATACTATACCTGATCCTGCGGCTCAATTATCAGGCCGCCGTGGTTATCCCATGAAAGCTTTTCGAAGGGTATTTCCCGTGGTGTTATTATATCATCAGGAGGGGCCGGATAACTCATTTTTGCCACAGGTAGTTTTAGGTTGGTTTTAGGTCTTGCGGATATAGTGAAGCTACAAAACCACAAAGGAGGTACAAGGAGATGAAAAACAAGACTCTCATCAGAACGGCCGCTGTTGCCGTCACACTTTCCCTTGCGCTCCCGTTTGCTTCATGCAGCAAGGACTTCAGCAATACTGCTGACGGCGGACACGCCATAGAGATTAAGGGAGAGACTAAGGAATATTCAGACATCAAGATCAGCAAGACAGGCGATTCATCTTCGGGTGATGAAGCTGATTTCTACGGCGATAACGCCGCAGTCTTCGCAACGGACGGAGCAACGTTGACTCTTAAGAACATAACGGTCGATACAGACGGGACTCATGCCAATGCCGTCTTTTCCTACGGGGAAGGCACGACGGTCAACATATCCGATTCCGTGATAACGACCAAAGGGAACTGCTCGGGCGGTCTCATGACAACAGGCGGAGGTACCATGAATGCTTCTAACCTCACGATCAATACGAGCGGTAACTCATCCGCAGCGATAAGATCAGACCGCGGAGGCGGAACGGTGAACGTGACCGGAGGCTCCTATAAGACGGAAGGATGCGGCTCACCTGCGATCTATTCAACCGCGGATATCACTGTAAGCGATGCTTCGCTCGAATCGACTTCATCTGAAGGAGTCGTCGTTGAAGGCAAGAATTCAGTGACTCTTAACAATGTTACACTCAAAGCGGATCACAGCAAGCTTAATTCTGACAAATCCGACAATCAGAATGCGGTAATGATATACCAATCCATGTCGGGTGATGCTGCCCAAGGGCTTGCAGCTTTCACCATGAACGGAGGATCGGTAACGAATGCCAAAGGCGACATCTTCTTCGTAAACAACACGGCAGCCGACATCACTCTTACGGATGTAACGATCGTCAACAATGACCCTGACGGAGTCTTCCTGAAAGCTGCAGCAGCCGGCTGGGGCAACGAAGGATCCAACGGAGGAAAGGTCAATCTTACTCTAAGCAAAGAGACTTTGGAAGGAGACATCGCAGTTGACAAGATATCGGCAGTCAATGTCTACCTTAAGTCCGGAACGGTCTATAGCGGAGCTGTAACTTCCGGAA
>JAIKVV010000105.1 GCA_024685385.1 Saccharofermentans sp.
GTAGCAGGAAGAAGCATTGTCGACGTATACAATAAAGCTACATTAAACCTTGAAAACGGCCTTACGATCAAGAACGGTTATTGTACTTACAGCCTTACGTCATTGACTGAAGATGACGGTTCAGGTACATACGGTGGCGGAGTCAGAGTTGATTGGGAGACAGAAACAGGCGGCGGAACCGTAAATGTTAAAGCCGGATCCTGCATCAAGAACTGTGTTGCGGGAAATTACGGCGGAGGAATAGGAGCTTATTCGTATGCAAGGCTGAACGTATATGGCGGAATTATAGAAGACTGCTCCGCATATTTTGGCGGTGCGGTAGGATGTACGTGGAGAGCAAGTCATAATTCAACAGTTTCAGGAACATTCAAGATGTATGGAGGAACTATCAGAAAGTGCAGCGCATATAGAGGTGGGGCAATTTCTGCTGATGGTGACCCTAAAACATGTAAGAATGCTTTGTATGGAGGCACCATTGAAAATTGTACTGCTCAAAATGGAGGTAGTGCGCTCGCGTTAAACGGAACGGGAAACGATGGCGAACCGACTTTGGCAATAGCACCGTTTTCTAAAGATGGACCGTTATTTATAATCAATTGTCCTTCACACGATAACGATACGAATCCTAAAGAGAAAATTGGCAATATAGAATTTGGTTATTCCGGAATAGCTCTTCGTGGAAATAAGAGTGTAGTCACATTGGAATCTGCCATGTGCTCAGTTGTCTTCAAGAAATTTAAGGATGATACAGATAATCTGGCGGTACTTAGTGTAGCAAAGGGAATGTCCCTTGGGGAGTCTTTCCCGGCGGATCCTACATCACAATATACATTTATCGGCTGGAACACATCTCCTGACGGAAAGGGAGATCGGGTTGATTCGAAATATGCAATTAAAACAAATCTGACTGTGTACGCAAGATGGATTGTGGACCCGGTATTTACAGATCCTGAAAGCAGCATTACTCTCACATACGGAGATCTAAGCAAATCAGTTGAGATAAAAGATGCGGTTGCGCCTTATGGCGGGGAGATCCGTTATGAATGGATTTTACTGCAGGGTGCAGATTTAGGTATAGTCGGTAATCCTGCGCCGGGTGTTTATGATAAAAAAGTATATCAGTTCCCTAAATTACCGGTTGGTGGTTATTCTTTCTTCTGTTATGTTTCCACATATGTTGAAGGTTTCCCTGAAGCTATTAAGACGAGCGGTTTTGTGGATTTACTTGTCGAACCTAAGGCTTTGGATATCAGCTGGTCCGATACGGAATTTGTATACGACGGCAAAGCGAAGCTCCCGAAGGCGACCATTAGTGGTGTTATCGAGGGAGACGATGTTTCAGTTGAAGTAACAGGCGCTAAGACCGAGGCCGGAACTTATAAGGCAACGGCAAAACTTGTTGGTGAAGATGCAGATAATTATCAGATTCCCGAATCTGCTCTCACAAAAGAATTTACGATCAAGGCAAAGCCCGTAACGCTGTCTCTTGATAAGACTTCGGCTAACGTTGTTTGCGGAGGATCATTAACGCTGAAAGCTACAGTAAAGAATTCCACATCTGCAGTAAGCTGGAAGTCTTCCGATAGCAAGATCGCAACAGTCGATAAGAACGGTAAGGTTACGGCCAAGATGGCAGGCGAAGTAACCATTACAGCTACAGTTGCAGATAAGACTGCCAAGTGCAAAGTTACTGTCCTCTATAAGGACGTAACGAATAAAGATGACTTCTGGTATGCACCTACCAACTATCTGACAGCCAAGGGAGTAGTCAAAGGTTATGCAAATCAGACGGAGTTCCGTCCTGCAAACGACTGTACCCGCGCTCAGATGGTAACATTCCTTTACAGACTCCAGGGAGAGCCTAAGACTAAATCTAATAAGTGCAATTTCACGGATGTGAAATCCACGGACTATTTCTATAAGCCTGTAATCTGGGCTGTGGAGAAAGGTATTACCACGGGTGTTTCAAAGGAACTGTTCAATCCCCAGGGCGTCTGCACCAGAGCGCAGACCGTAACATTCCTCTGGAGGATGGCCGGAAAGCCGGAGCCCGGAAAGAATGCTAAGACTTTCCCGGATGTAAAGACGACAGATTATTTCTATAAGGCAACACTTTGGGCATCTGACATGAAGATCCTGGCAGGCCTTCCCAACGGCAATTTCGATCCTCAGGGCAAGTGCTTAAGACGTCAGATGGTAACATTCCTTTATAAGTACGATAAGTACGTGAACGGTAAAGGTTAATTTGTAGAGAAACAACACATCGCTCTGCTAGTTCCGCAGGAGCCTAAGCGACGAGGACCTGTGCGATGCCAAGAGCGATGTGTTGTGACATATAATGTGAGAAGCGTATATTGGGGGGGAGGGTTCATTATGTTAAAAAGGAATTTGTTTGTTAGGATCTCGTCTTTGGCTGCATCTTTATTATTTGCGGTGGGGGTCGCCATGGTTCCATCACAGAATCTGGCCGCAGATGAGATCCGTAATTCATCTGACTTTTTCAAGGATTATTTATTCAGGTCGTATATATATAGCTATATTGATGTTAACCATGATAGTGTTCTGACTGAAGATGAGATAAACGCCGTTACTTCTATTAATGTGGGCGATAAACATATTGAATCGCTTGAGGGCATTGAATATTTTACAAATCTTGAAGAATTATCCTGCAGTAATAATAAGATTGAAAGTCTTGATCTGTCCCATAATACAAAGCTGAAAAAATTAGAATGCTATGGCAATAAGATCGAGACTTTGGATCTTTCCCATAACCCGTCCCTATATCATTTGGACTGCACAAGTATTTATTTGAAATCAGTCAATATCAAAGGATGCCAAAGCCTTATTAATGATATTTCTAAAGGTATGTCCTATGAATATGATAATAACAACATTTATGGTCATCATTTCGGTTTTGTTCATGATTTTAATTCGAAAACGCATGTGTTTTATGTTACGGTTACAACCTATGTTGAGCCACTGGGTTACTTTAGTCATTATTTCCCCTGTTTCCCGTTTAGGGATGTAGTCGGAATGACATGTGATAAAAACGAAGACGGATGGTATTCCAAAGCAGAACTGGAAAGTGTCAAAACTATTGATGCTCATTCCTGCGGGATCACGGATCTTTCGGGTGTGGAGTTGCTTACAAATCTCGAAACCTTTGATTGCCAGAATAACTCCATCAAAGAGATGGATCTTAGTAAGAATACAAAATTAGCTTATCTTTACTGCAGTGACAATGAACTGACAGATATTGACCTTTCGAAGAACAAGGCTCTGAAAACATTGTCTTGTCAAGGCAATAAATGTTCAGTGCTCGATGTCAGCAATCTGCCCAAACTGAATTTCCTGGATGCTGCGTCCAAAACCCTTAAGGGAATCTGTTTTGATGGCAGTACTATGCTCGAAAAGGTATACAAAGAAGCGACACCTGAGTATTTTGGCAGTGAAAACGGTCAGGTAGTAGTATACCAAATGCCAGGATATTATCTTTGTTTTAACTCCGGTATTGATTTTGGAATCCCGATAAATAAGGCATATTTCCCTAATGATAATTTCAGGGAATTTGTTGCTGAAAAAGTCGATCCCGACAAGAACGGTGTTCTTACGGACGCCGAGATCAAAACGATTAAAACGATTAATGCAGATGCGATCGGTGCAGAAGACATTACCGGTATTGAATATTTCACCGAGCTTACGGAACTCAGTTGTTGCGATAACGCAATACAAGTACTGGATCTTTCAAAAAACACAAAACTTGAATCCCTGAAGTGCTATGAAAACTATATCTTTTCTCTTGATTTCAGCAACAATAAGGAACTAAAATATCTGGATTGCTCGGATTCAGCCATGGGAAAGCTGAATGTCAGCAAGAATCTGAAGCTTACCACGCTGTATTGTAGTTATTGTTACCTTGATTCTTTGGACTTGAAAAATAATAAGGAACTTAAATACCTGTATTGTCAGGATACAAATCTTACAAAACTTGACGTTACAAACAATCCTAAACTTGAACATCTTTATTGCGGACATGTGAATCTTAAGAACATAGCTATCTACAATTGTCCTAACATTCTTGATGCATATATGAACGGTGAGATAACCAGTAAAGGAACATGGGATGGTTACGATTGGGTATTGTATGAACACAACGAAAACAAGTTTAGCTATTGCCCTGATACAGAACTTATACTTGTAAAACCCACGGCTGCGCCTACCGCTAAACCGGCTACCGTATCCTTGACGCTTGATAAGAAAACTGCGAATCTTGTTTGCGGTAAGAATCTGACCCTGAAGGCAACCCTAAAGGGGTCATCTTCGAAGATCACATGGACTTCTTCAGACAAGAAGATCGCAACAGTTGATGCTAACGGCAAGGTTACCGCCAAGATGGCAGGCGAAGTAACAATTACCGCTACAGTTGCAGATAAGACTGCCAAGTGCAAATTTACGATCCTCTATAAGGACGTAACGAATAAAGACGACTTCTGGTATGCACCTACCAATTATCTGACAGCCAAGGGTGTGGTCAAGGGTTATGCAAATCAGACGGAGTTCCGTCCTGCAAACGACTGTACCCGCGCTCAGATGGTTACTTTCCTCTACAGACTCCAGGGAGAACCTAAGACTAAATCAAATAAGTGCAACTTCGGGGATGTGAAATCCACGGATTATTTCTACAAGCCTGTAATCTGGGCTGTGGAGAAAGGTATTACCACGGGTGTTTCAAAGGAACTGTTCAATCCCCAGGGAGTATGTACAAGAGCGCAGACCGTTACGTTCCTGTGGAGGATGGCAGGCAAGCCTGAGCCGGGCAAGAATGCCAAGACTTTCACGGATGTAAAGACTACAGATTATTTCTATAAGGCAACTCTTTGGGCATCCGATATGAAGATCCTGGCAGGCCTTCCTAACGGAAAGTTTGATCCTCAGGGCAAGTGCTTAAGGCGCCAGATGGTTACATTCCTTTACAAGTACGATAAGTATGTCAACGGCAAAGGCTGATCTTTTCGAATAAGATCTGACTGATCAAAAGATATGCGGCAGTTTCTGTTTGAGGAAACTGCCGCTTTTTGTTAAAATGATTCTTGTGTTTAATGCGTAGGGGTGCATTAGACAAGATTATCAATTAAAAGGGGAATCCTATGTTTAAACAATCTACGAGAAAATGTGTTTTGTGTGTATTGCTTAGCTTGCTTGTTTTTGCTGCAATGCCATTCGGATCAAATCGTAATGTTTCTGCTTCCGGCAAGAAAGTTTACGTTAAAACTACAGAAGAGTTTTCTGCTGCTTTGAAGAATACTGCTGCTGATTGCATATGTATAACAAAGAGTTTTGATGTGCCTTGCGATACTGCTACTACAGGCAACGGGTCATATTTTACGATAGAGCGTTCATTAACGATCGAGGGCTCGGACCCTAAGATTACAATTAAGCGAACACTAAAAGAAGGTGCTGCAAACGGTAAGCTCCAGTCGATCTTTGGGATTAAAGGTAATGGTACATATGACGGCATCCAGGTTTCAATATTCAATCTGACTCTTGACGGCGGCGTGGATTATGACGGTGTAACCGGAATTGACCGTGTTTCTCAGAATCTGAAGGGAGTTTACGGCAGGAGCCTGATAGACGTTTACAATAAGGCCACTCTTAATCTTGAAACCGGTGTGACTATTAAGAATAGTGCGTGTACATATAGTCTTTCCTCGTTGAACAATACCAGTGATAAAGACGGATCATATAACTACGGCGGTGCGGTCAGAGTAGATTGGGATAAAGAATCGGGCGGCGGTACTGTCAATGTTAAGGCCGGTTCATGTATTAAGGATTGTATTGCCAGCAAAAAGAATTACGGTACTGCAACAGGCGGCGGATATGGTGGTGCCATTGGTGCATATTCTTTTGCCAGACTTAATGTTTATGGTGGTGTCATAGAAAACTGTTATGCGGATAAAGGTGGCGCGGTAGGTTGTACCAGAAGAGCTATTCATACTGCTGATACTGCCGGAACTTTCAATATGTACGGGGGAGAGATAAAAAATTGTGCTGCTAATCATGGCGGAGCAATTTCTGTTTACGGGACAAAAGATTGTGTCAGCAATCTCCTTGGAGGTACGATCAAGAATTGTACTGCCACGCAGGGCGGTGCAGTTTCAGTTGAAGTGGACGGGAAGACCATCCCCACATTGAATATAACTCCTTATGCGGATAACGGTGCTCTTCAGATAACCAATTGTGGCACGAATACTTATAATTCTCAGTATTCAAGTCAATTGGACGGTTATTCGGGATTGTATCTTGGAACGACCAACCAGAATGTTGTTGTTGATGATGATTGCATAACCGTAACGTTCTTGAAGTATTACAATGATACGACACCGTATGCAAGACTAACTGTTCCGAAAGGTGAATCTCTCGGTGAATCCTTCCCGGCTCCTTTCCCGGTGGACGGGTTAGCCAATAAAGGTTTTTTCATTGAGTGGGCAACTGTCCCTGACGGAAGTGGAGATGCTGTTGATGAAAATACAATTTTCAATACCAATCAGACAGTATATGCAAGATGGGTGTCATCTCCTGAGTATACGCTTTCAGATGATCTGACAATCACATATGGCGATGAAGGCAAAAAAGTCGAAGTCTTTGATGTGCATACTCCGTATGGCGGCAATTTCAGTTTTAATTGGGAACTTAGTGTTTTTATAGATGGAAAATGGAAGCGTCAATCGATTCCCGGCGCTACTAACAGCAGTTATACGATTCCCGTGTTAGACGCAGGTAAATACATGTATGATGTTTCTATAACAAATACTTCTGAAATAGCCGGTTATTATACCGTTTATGACCAAATATCCGTAATTGTGGAACCTAAACAGTTGGACATCACCTGGTCTGATACGGAGTTCGTATATAACGGCAAGAACAAACTTCCTAAAGCAGTTCTTAATGGCGTTCTTGATGGTGACGATGTTGATGTCAAAGTAAGCGGCGCCAAGAGCGAAGCCGGCACTTATACCGCTACGGCAGTTTTAACGGGAGATGATGCCGGCAATTATGTTATCGCTGAAGGTAAGGATACTTGTTCATTTACTATTTCACCTGTGATTAAAATGCCGGATCTTACAGGCAAGAACTATCAGAAGGCAATGACTGAACTGGAAAAGTTCCTTAAGGATAACGGACTTAATGCAACGATCACATATGGTTGGGCTCATAATTCCGATCCTGCAAAAAATCTTACCGTAGCACAGACGACACCGGCTGCAGGGGAGCCTGTTAATGATGTTGATACGATCATTTTGATGGTATATGAGGGCTATAATCCCACCATCTCTCTCAATAAAAATCCAGCTAATGTTGTTTGTGGTGATAAGTTAACATTGAAAGCAACAATGTCGGGCGCAAGTTCTGCGATCAGCTGGAAATCTTCCGATACAAAGATCGCAACTGTCGATAAGAACGGTAAGGTTACGGCCAAGATGGCAGGTGCTGTCACGATCACTGCAACTTCATTAGGTGTTTCTGCAAAGTGTGATGTTACGGTGCTTTATAAGGATGTAACGAATAAGGATGACTTCTGGTATGCTCCCACCAACTATTTGACAGCTAAGGGAGTAGTCAAGGGTTATGCAAATCAGACGGAGTTCCGTCCTGCCAATGAATGTACCCGCGCTCAGATGGTTACTTTCCTTTACAGGCTCCAGGGTGAACCGAAGACCAAATCAAATAAGTGCAATTTTGGGGATGTGAAATCCACGGACTATTTCTACAAGCCCGTAATCTGGGCAGTGGAAAAAGGCATCACAACGGGTGTATCGAGTACCGAGTTCAATCCTCAGGGCGCCTGCACGAGAGCACAGACCGTTACCTTCCTTTGGAGGATGGCAGGAAAGCCTGAGCCCGGTAAGAATGCCAAGACTTTCACTGATGTAAAGACTACAGATTATTTCTATAAGGCAACACTTTGGGCATCCGATATGAAGATCCTGGCAGGACTTCCTAACGGTAAGTTTGATCCTCAGGGCAAGTGCCTGAGACGTCAGATGGTAACCTTCCTTTACAAGTACGACAAGTATGTAAACGGAAAAGGTTAAATCATAAGCCTGATCTGGATTGTTTAAAGCCGTCCTTCGGGACGGCTTTATTGTTATTGTACTTTTCTATATTACTGAACGCGAAAATATGTTCTTTTATTTTCCGGTTTTAAGAGTTATAATGCAAATGTTCTGAACTTTGTAGTAACACCAATTTGTTTATATTATATATATTTACTAATTCGGGGTTTTTATGTAAACTAGTTTGGTAAAAATTCTAATGGTCCTTTGAGGAGGCATATATATATGTATGAGCATGTGAAAGAACAAGACCCCGAGATCTACTCAGTAATCATGGATGAACTGAACAGACAGCGTTCGAAGATCGAGTTGATCGCATCTGAGAACTTCGTATCTGAGGCAGTTCTGGAGGCGGCAGGTTCGCCCCTTACCAATAAATATGCTGAAGGTTATCCGGGAAGAAGATACTATGGCGGATGCGAGTTCGTTGATATTGCAGAACAGCTTGCTATCGACCGCGCAAAGCAGATCTTCGGTGCGGAGCATGTCAATGTTCAGCCTCATTCCGGCGCACAGGCCAATACAGCCGTTTACTTTGCAGTCCTTCAGCCCGGTGACACGATCCTCGGTATGGATCTTTCTCACGGCGGGCACCTTACGCACGGCATGAAACTCAATGTTTCCGGTAAGACATATAATTCCGAATTCTATCAGGTAAATGAGAAGACTCAGATGATCGATTACGATGAGGTTCGTGAGATCGCATTAAGAGTTAAGCCTAAGATCATTGTTGCCGGCGCTTCCGCATATCCCAGGATCATTGATTTCAAGAAGTTCCGTGAGATCGCCGATGAAGTCGGAGCATATCTTTTCGTTGATATGGCTCACATTGCAGGCCTCGTTGCAGCAGGACTTCATCCTAATCCCGTACCTTATGCCGATTTCGTTACTACGACTACACATAAGACTCTCAAGGGTCCCCGTGGCGGTATCATCATGTGCCGTGAGGAATTCGCTAAGAAGATCGATTCTGCAGTATTCCCGGGTCAGCAGGGCGGCCCTCTCATGCACATCATCGCTGCCAAGGCTGTAGCTTTGAAGGAAGTTCAGTCTGAAGCTTACCGTCAGTATGCTGCTCAGGTTGTTTCTAACGCCAAGACCCTTTCTGAAGGCTTGCTTGCAAGAGGCGTAAATCTCGTATCAGGCGGTACTGATAACCACCTTATGCTGATAGACCTCAGAGGAACAGGCATCACTGGTAAGGAACTTCAGGAGAGACTCGACGAGTGCAATATCACTGCAAACAAGAATACTATTCCTTTCGATCCCGAAAAGCCCATGGTTACATCCGGTGTCCGCATCGGTACTCCCGCTGCTACCGCAAGAGGCTTTAAGAATGAGGATATGGAAGTCCTTGCAGGCCTTATTGCCGACTGCATCTTTGATTACGAAGCAAAGAAGGAATCTGTCATTGCCGGTGTTAAGGCTCTGACTGACAAGTACCCTCTCTATCCTGATATCGCTTGATCTATAGCAGGTGATATATGGCCACAGATGACCGCAGCAGAGAGCCTTTGGCTTACAGGATGTCACCCGTCGATCTCGACGAGTATGTCGGTCAGGACCATATAGTAGGTAAAGGACGTATCTTAAGAAGGATGATCGAGGCAGATATGCTGTCATCGGTCATCCTTTTTGGCCCTCCGGGGGTAGGCAAGACCGCTCTTGCAAGAGTCATTGCAAATTCAACATCATCCAGGTTCGAGCAGTTAAATGCCGTTACGGCAGGGGTCGCAGACATCAAGAGGATCGTATCAGATGCTTCCAATCCCTTGCTTTCCGAGGGGAGGAAGACGGTCCTGTTTATTGACGAGATCCACAGATTCAATAAGCTTCAGCAGGATGCATTGCTTCCTTATGTCGAAAACGGAACGGTTGTACTTATAGGCGCTACAACGGAGAATCCCTTTTTTGAGGTTAACAAGGCTCTTGTTTCAAGGAGCACGGTCCTTCAACTGCATTCACTGGAACCTGAGGATATCGCCAAGCTCTTAAGGCGCGCAGCTGATGATAAGGAGCGTGGATTGGGTTCTTATAATCTTAAGGTCTCCGATGAGACGCTTCTTAAGATCGCCCAAACTTCGGCCGGTGATGCCCGTTCGGCCTTGAATGCGCTTGAACTTGCCGCCGTAACTACGCCGGTTTCATCAGACGGTTCTGTCGTTATCGATGATGATGTCATGAAGGACTGCATGCAGAACAGGACAGTTCTTTTCGATAAGAACGGGGAATACCATTACGACAATATCTCCGCCATGATCAAGTCCATGAGAGGCTCTGATCCCGATGCCGCTATCCTTTATCTGGCAAGAGCGCTTGCTGCAGGCGAAGACATAGAATTCCTTGCACGCCGCATACTTATATGCGCATCCGAAGATGTCGGCATGGCCAATCCCAATGCCATTCTTGTTGCAAACGCAGCTTACCAGGGCGTTGCTTCAGTCGGTATGCCCGAAGCCAGGATCCTTTTGGCTGAAGCATGCATTACCGTTGCAACTTCTCCCAAGTCGAATGCTTCCTATCTTGCCATAGATAAGGCTTTGTCAGATGCAAGGACAAAGGATACGGGTGTCGTTCCGATGCATCTTAGAAACGCTCCCGCTTCCGGAATGGAAGATCTGGGCTATAGTGTCGGATATAAATATCCGCACGATTTCCCGCATCACATCACGACCCAGCAATATATGCCCGATGCCATGGTCGGAACAAAGTACTACGAGCCTACCGATATCGGCTATGAGAAGAAGGTATCCGAGTATCTTGATTATGTTAAGCGCGTCTGTGACGGTGAGGACAAGAACGGAGGGCAGACTCCGTCATGAGATTTGTCATTCAGGTCGTAGATGAAGCAAAAGTAACTGTTGACGGCAAGATTACAGGTTCATGCGGCAAGGGATTCCTTGTCTTGATCGGTGTATCAGATACTGATAACCTTGCCATAGCAGACAAGATGTGCGATAAGATGCTCGCCATGAGGATACTTCCCGATGAGAAAGGAAAGACCAATCTCTCTTTGAAGGATGTTGACGGTTCATTGCTCCTGGTGTCGCAATTTACCCTCTATGCTGATTGTAAGAAGGGAAACAGGCCGTCCTTTGTTAAAGCAGGATCTCCGGATATTGCCGAATCCTTATATGAGCATATAATCTCCCGCTGCAGGGCTTTCCTTGGAGAAGACAAAGTCGGAACCGGCATTTTCGGTGCAGACATGAAAGTGGGCCTTACTAATTCAGGCCCATTTACGATAATTCTTGATTCTGCAGAGCTTAATTGCTGATCTTCCGTCAGGTTCTGTAGCTTCCGTTGATCTTTACATAATCATATGAAAAGTCGCAGGTGAACATCCTGTCAAAGGACTCTCCTTCGTGCAATGTGATCTCGATCTTGATCTCATCTTCGTGAAGGAGCTTTGCTGCTTCATCCTCATCGAATTCCAGCATTATTCCGTCACGGCAGACGGGGAGACCTGCTACATCGATATCGATCCTGTCAGGATCAAATGAAGCTCCGGAATAACCAGCTGCTGTAATGATCCTGCCAAAGTTTGCATCTTCACCGAAAAAGCCTGTCTTTACGAGAGGAGACTTGGCAACGGCAGATACTATCAGCATCGCATCTTTATCGGATTTTGCGCCGTCAACCGTGATCTCGAGGAGTTTTGTTGCTCCTTCGCCGTCTTTGGCAATGAGTCTGGAAAGGTCTGTTGCAAGATCGGTAAGTGCTTCCAGGAAAAGCTCACAGTCACTTGTTCCTTCTTCGATGACTGCTCCGGAAGCGCCGTTAGCCCAGATAGTTACCATATCGCATACGGAAGTGTCTCCGTCAACGCAGACTCTGTTGAAAGAGTGGCTGACAGCAGATCTGAGAAGTTTATTGAGAAGAGGGATGTCTATCGAAGCATCCGTAGTAAACACACCGATCATGGTAGCAAGATTAGGCGATATCATGCCTGATCCCTTGGCCATACCTGATATTATTACTTCTTTGCCTGATGATAAGGTTACGGCAGCAGTAACTTCCTTGGGGACAGTATCGGTAGTCATTATCGCGCGCTCAGCTTTATGTCCGTCGCCGGCATCTGCAGAAATAGATGATGCGAGCTTGGGCAGTGCGGCATTGATCTTATCAACGGGAAGCCTGACTCCGATGGTGCCTGTGGAAGCTGTGAGGACCTCATCTGCGGAAATGCCGAGATTGGAAGCAGCGCATTCTGCGATCTTTTCGGCATCGTCCAAGCCGTTCTTGCCGACACATGAGTTCGCGACTTTGGAATTGATGACGAAAGCCTTAAGCGGCTTTTTGCGGTCTATCAGTTCGATTGATCTTACGAGAGAATGACCTTTGACGAGATTTGATGTATATACGCCTGCGACATTTGCGGGCTGCTCGGAATATAGGAGAGCTACATCATAAAGATCCGTATTGCCTGAATTACCGGGATTCGTCTTAAGTCCTGCGTATATTCCGCCGGCTTTGAATCCCAAGGGTTTATTGATATATGCTTCGCACATTTTGAATTACCTCTCGCAACAATATTCAACGCGTATTTTATTATATAGTAGTCATTACTGCAAGAATTATGCTTGACTTGATATGCTCGTAAATATATAATTTCTCGTGCTACTTCGTTAGAATCTTTTTTATGTGGTGGGATTAGTTCAGCTGGTTAGAGCGCCAGTTTGTGGCACTGGAAGTCATGGGTTCGAATCCCATATCCCACCCCATTTTTTTATTTAGAGAAGATACTGGGGCGTAGCCAAGGGGTAAGGCACGGGTCTTTGACTCCCGCATTCGTAGGTTCAAATCCTGCCGCCCCAGCCATATTAGACTCACTAGCTCAGTCGGTAGAGCACTTGACTTTTAATCAAGGGGTCTGGAGTTCGAACCTCCAGTGAGTCACCAGACTACACAATCAAAAGCCTCGCAAAGGTCCTCCGCGCTTCGCTTGTGCGGAAAATGCGAGGCTTTTGATTTGCTCCGTGCTACGCCTGCGGAAACAGCCGGGCATTTTTTTGTGATGAGAATGTCAGATTTGATCAGGATCGTTGTCTATATAAGCATAGGAGGTGATCTTATGAAGTTTTTTAAGGAATTCACTATATTGCTTATCTTGATGGGTTTAATGATTGCCGGTACTTTATGCGGTTGTTCTATGAACTTACCGGAAGAGACTACAGAAAAAACTTATGCCAGCGGAACTTTTCACGAGAATCGTCCATATGCAGAAATCGGAAGTGAAGAATACATCTTTAAATCTGATGGTATGGAAGCTTCGTGGTTGTTGGAGGAGCTTATAGAAAAGACAGATAGCGGTGTACTGCACTTTAAAACATCTGATCTTGACGGAATAGCATATGTTGCAGATAACAGTGAAAAGATAGACTGGAAAGAGCCGGAAAAGATTAAAGTCTATCCCGGTGATGTGATGATCACTGAAGACGGTCATATAGCTTTTGTATATGCTGAAGGAGAGATGACAGGTTCATATTTCGGATATCTTAAGAATGGCGGGGATGGTCTGCAAAAACATCATTGTCCGGAAATAAATATGCGTATGGGAGTATTTTCGGAATAAAGCCTGCAGGCAAAGGAACAGTTTATTCTTGAATCGTCCTGTAGTGGTATAATGTTTTCCGGTGAATCGTATGTACAGGATCGAGACTAAGTTATATAAGGATGAATTCTATGCAATCACAACGGAGAGGTTAAGGCTTTCCGTTCTGCGCAAGTCCGCTTACCGTAAGATAACAGATTATGTTATCCGCAATGCAGATTTTCATCAGAAATATTCCCAGACCAGAAGCGCTGAATATTATACGCCCGGAGTGCAAAGGGATTATCTTGCATCGGATGTTGAATCTTTTAAGCACGGGACTCTCGTTCCGTTCTGGATCACAATGAAAGGTGATGAGAAGGTAATAGGAAGGGTTTCTTTCTTTAATCTTGCATATGGCGGCATGATGAGTTGTGCCACGGGATATCACGTGGATAAGGACTATACGGGGCAGGGCATCATTACGGAAGCTTTAAGAGGCGCCATAGGATTCATGTTTGATGAGTTCAAGATGCACCGCATTGAGGCATTCATACTTCCCGAAAATGAAAAATCCCTTAATGTTGTCAAGAGACTGGGATTTACCGAGGAAGGCAAGAGGGCGGCATATATGCATATCAATGGTCAGTACAGGGACCATGTGGCTTTCTATGTTTTGAACGATGCCTAAGAAATACTTGAAAATTTTTTTCGAAAATATGTAATAATATAATATATTGTTTGCATCGGAGGTCGGGGAAATGATGAGAAATAAGATAACTTTAAGGATTATCGCAACTGTCATGGTGCTTGCTATGGCTGTTTCTGCTACTGCCTGCGGCAGCAAGAAAACCAAGTCTACGACCACTGCCTCTTCTTCCAAGGAAACCGAGGCAACCACGACCACGACCACTACAGAGACAACAACGGAGCTTACAGTGTATTCAGGACCTTTGCCGTCCAACGATGTAAACAAGACCTGGGATGAGTCAAATCTTGATTCGGAGACTATCATGTATTGTACTGTTTCTGCAGGTGAGTTCCTTAATGTCCGTAAGGGTCCCAACTCTGAACAGCCCCGCGTCGGCAAACTTTCAAGAGGTCAGGCCGTAAAGGTTGTTGCCAAGACTTCCAACGGCTGGTACAAGACATTTGACGGTTTCTATGTATCGGGTGAATATCTTTCCACTAATTCCCCTACGTGATCAGAGGAATTTGATTATTGATATTTTCGGTAACGTGATGTAATATTGTATGGCGTTTCGTTGAAGCGTCAGGCATGCGAGTGTAGTTCAATGGTAGAACTTCAGCCTTCCAAGCTGACCACGTGGGTTCGATTCCCATCACTCGCTCCATATGGGTCACTAGCTCAGCTGGATAGAGCAACAGCCTTCTAAGCTGTGGGTCGGAGGTTCGAGTCCCCCGTGGCTCACCAAAACAAAAAAGAAGGGATGTCCTTAGGGACATCTTTTTTTGTGTTTGAATTCAGGATGGTTATTGATATGATTAAATTAATTCTAGAATATGGAGGGTATTATTATGAATTGTCCTAAATGTGGTTCTGCGGTTGCTGACGGTACGATGTTCTGCGGTGAATGCGGAACGAAGATCGATGCAGCTGCTCCTGCTGCACCTGTTGCGGCAGCTACGACAGCGGTTAATCCTGTTCCTTTTGTCCTGCCTCAGGGCGCTACATACAGGATCAAGTGCGCTTCCTGCGGTTTTGTAGGCGACTACGTTAACGACGGCACTCATATCTATAAGTGCGGTAAGTGTGGTGCTCCTCATACATTTGCCGGTCAGATGCTGCTTTACAGGATGGGTTCTCCTTACGGAGTCGCAGCCGGATTCGGCATCTATATCGACGGCGCTCCTTTCGGTCATGTCGGAAACAAGCAGACTGTAAGGATCCTGCTTCCCGAAGGCGTACATAACATTCATGTATCCTGCGGTATGAACAGGAAATGTAATGACTATTCGTTTACTATCGACGATAAGCTCAACACTTTCTCCACAAAAGTCTATATGAAGCCGGGTTTCTGGACCAATACGCTTGTCCTCGAACCCTGCCCCATGAGCGAGATCCCTAACGCATAAGGGGTTTTTACCGGATATGTCCCGTTTTGGGGCTTATCTTTGAACTCGGATAATTATCTTCGTAAGCCGGCTTGAAAAAAGCCGGCTTATGTTATAATCAAAAATTGAACAATATTATTATTAATATAAGAGAGGATGAAATATGCCGCCAAAGAAAGAATACGGCAATGAGAGCATCTCGATGCTCAAAGGAGAGGAGAGAGTCAGGCTCCGTCCGGCAGTTATTTTCGGCTCGGATAATCTCGAAGGATGTATACATTCCTTTTTCGAGATCCTGTCAAATTCAATTGATGAAGCCAGAGAAGGCTATGGCAAACAGATAATCATTACAAGATATAAGGACGGTTCCATCAGGGTTGAGGACTTCGGAAGAGGTATCCCGCTCGACTATAATCCCATTGAGAAGAGATATAACTGGGAATTAGTCTATTGCGAGCTCTATGCAGGCGGTAAGTATAACAACAACGCATCCGGCGATTACGGGTTCTCGTTGGGCCTTAACGGTCTCGGAGCCTGCGCTACGCAGTATGCTTCCGAGTTCTTCGAAGTTACGGTATTCCGTGACAAGACCAGATATTCCATGAACTTTGCAAAAGGCAAGCCCGTAACTGACCTTATGGAAGAGCCCTACAGGTTCAAGAGGACAGGTACCATTCAGTATTGGAAGCCCGATACGGAAGTCTTTACCGAGATAATAATCCCCCTTGATAAGTTTAAGGAGATAATAAAGCGCCAGTCTGTCGTCAATTCCGGCATTGAGTTCATCCTTAAGGACGACGAGAGCGGGGAAGAGTTCTCATATCTTTATCCCGAGGGGATCAAGGGGTATTGCGAAGAGATATCTGATATGAGAGGCTTTACTGATCCTTTCTATTTCTCGGGCGAAGGTCAGGGCAAGGACAGGGAAGACCGTGAAGAATATAAGGTAAAGGCTGAAGTCGTATTCTGCTTTAACAATGAGATCAATGACATCGAGTATTTCCATAACTCGAGTTTCCTTGAGTACGGCGGATCCCCCGATAAGGCCGTCAGGAACGCATTCAGGGCTGAATTCGATAAGCAGATCAAGCAGCGCGGCAAGTATAAGGCGAACGAATCACCCATATCTTTCCCTGATATAGAAGATTCCCTTATCATCATCACTAATTCGCATTCAACACAGACTTCTTACGAGAATCAGACTAAGAAGGCGATCAACAACAAATATATCCAGGATTTCATGACCAATCTCATCAGGGATAATCTTGAAGTCTGGTTCATCGAGAACAAGGTCTGGGCCGAGAAGGTCATAGATCAGGTCCTCGTAAACAAGCATGCACGTGAAAATGCCGAGAAGACCAGGGTCAATATCAAGAAGAAACTCATGGGCTCCATCGACATCAATAACAGGATCAAGAAATTTGTTGACTGCAGGAGCCGTGACGTCGATAAGCGTGAGCTTTATATCGTTGAGGGTGATTCTGCTTTGGGTTCGGTCAAGATGGGCCGTGATGCGGAATTCCAGGCCGTAATGCCCGTCAGAGGAAAGATATTGAACTGTCTTAAGGCTGATTATGCGACCATCTTCAAGAGTGAGATCATTACCGATCTCCTTAAGGTCTTGGGATGCGGAGTCGAGATATCGGACAAGCATAACAAAGACCTGTCTGCATTTAATATCGAGAATCTGAGATGGAATAAGATAATAATCTGTACCGATGCCGATGTTGACGGATTCCAGATAAGGACATTGATACTTGCGATGATCTACAGACTCACGCCGACCTTGATCGAGAAGGGCTGCGTTTATATTGCAGAATCGCCTCTTTTCGAGATCACATACAGGCCGAAGGGAAAGAAGGGGCAGGAGAAGGAAGAGACTCTGTTCGCGTTCAACGAGAAAGAGAAGGCGGACATCCTTTCAAAGTACGATAATTCATGCCTTACGATCCAGAGATCAAAGGGTCTTGGTGAGAATGAGCCTGAGATGATGTGGCAGACAACGATGAACCCCAAGACCAGAAGGCTCATCAAGGTCTGTCCCGAGGATGCAAAGAAGACATCCGAGATATTCGATCTCCTGTTGGGAGATAATCTTGCAGGAAGGAAGCAGCATATCGAGAATGACGGACATCTTTATCTTGATATGCTCGATATCGGGTGATCGACATGGCAGCCAGAAGAAAGAAAGACAATAACGAAGATATGAACAAGGATTCTCTGAAGGCTCAGCTGACTGATGTCAATGCCAAGGATATGCCTGCATCTGACATGAACATCACTGACCTTTTGGAAGAGAACTACATGCCTTACGCCATGAGCGTTATCGTATCCCGTGCGATCCCTGAGATAGACGGTTTTAAGCCTTCCCACAGGAAACTCCTTTATACGATGTATAAGATGGGGCTTCTTTCCGGGAACAGGACCAAGTCCGCCAATGTCGTAGGCCAGACGATGAAATTAAATCCGCACGGTGATATGGCAATTTACGAGACCATGGTCAGGATGACGCGGGGCAATGCAGCGCTCCTTCATCCTTATGTCGATTCCAAGGGTAACTTCGGTAAACAGTATTCCAGGGACATGCAGTTCGCTGCTCCCCGTTATACCGAGGTAAGGCTCGAAAAGATATGTGAGGAGATCTTCCGCGGCATAGACAAGGATGCCGTTGACATGGTCGATAACTACGACGGAACGATGAAGGAACCTCAGCTCCTGCCGGCATCGTTTCCTACAGTCCTCGTCAACTCCAATCAGGGCATCGCTGTCGGAATGGCTTCCAACATCTGTTCTTTCAACCTTAAGGAAGTTTGTGAAGCAACTGAAGCCTATCTTAAGGACAGGAACTGTGACCTTTTGGAATATATGCCCGCTCCTGACTTTTCGGGCGGCGGTTATATCCTTTACGATAAGGATGCCATGAGAAGCATCTATGAGACGGGGAGAGGTTCCGTAAGCTTAAGGTGCAAATATCATGTTGATAAGAAGAATAACCTGATCGAGATAACCGAGATCCCTTATTCGACATCTTCAGAGATCATCATCGATAACATCGCGGATCTTGTTAAGGCCGGCAAGGCCAAGGAGATAGCCGATATCAGAGATGAGACCGATCTTGACGGACTTAAGATCACGATCGACTGCAAGAGGGGAACGGACCATGAAGCACTCATGAATAAGCTCTTCAGGTTTACAAAACTTCAGGATACCTTCTCCTGCAATTTCAATATCCTCATCAACGGATCGCCCAGGGTTTTGGGTGTCGGTCAGATCATCGATGAATGGCTCAACTGGAGAAGGGGCTGCATCAGCAGGGAGTATGCCTTCAATCTCGACAAGATGAAGAAGAGACTGCATCTCCTGGACGGTCTTGCCGCTATCCTTCTTGACATCGATAAGGCCATAAGGATCATAAGACAGACTGAATTGGAAGAAGATGTTATTCCCAACTTGATGAAGGGTTTTGACATCGATAAGGATCAAGCTGAATATGTTGCCGAGATAAAGCTCCGTAACATAAACAAACAGTATATCCTTAACAGGATCTCCGACAGGGAGAAACTGATCGAAGACATCAAGGACACCGAAGACATCCTTTCAAGTCCCAGAAGGATCAATACCCTCATCTGCAAGGGTCTTCGCGATGTTGCCGCAAAGTACGGCCAGGAAAGGAAGACACAGCTCATCATGGCAGAAGAAACGCCTGCATATGTGCCTGTTGTCGAGATCCCTGATTACAAGCTCCACCTTATGCTTACAAGGCACGGCTATTTAAAGAAGCATACGATGCAGTCCTTAAGGAGCGCGGGCGAACTTAAAACCAAGGACGATGACGAGATCTTCATGGGCTTTGAGACGACCAACAAGAGTGATCTTTTGTTCTTCACTGATAAGTGCAATGTCTATAAATCCCATGTTTACGATTTTGCAGACACAAAGCCGGGCGAACTCGGTCACTATATTGCATCTTCTCTTGACATGGACGACGATGAACATGTCCTTTTCATGGTTGCTACGACCGATTATAAGGGTGAGATGTTCATTGCCTTTAAGAACGGCAAGGCGGCAAGATTCCCCTTGTCGGTTTATGAGACGAAGCAGAACAGAAAGAAACTCCTGAAAGGCTATTCGGATCTTGCTCCTGCCGTTTCATTCCTTTATTTCTGCGAAGATGAGCACCCGGATCTTATAGCGATGAATTCGCTTGATAAGGCAGCCGTCTTTGCCCAGGATATAATCCCTCTTAAATCGACCAGGACGACGCAGGGAGTTCAGCTCCTGGTATCCAAGAAGGGTTCGACATTGAAGAGCGTGACAAGACTTTCGGATGTTAATGTCAGCAATCCTGAATACTACAGGATCCGCAAGATCCCTGCGATCGGATACTTTATCAAAGAGAACCTTATTACGACAAAACAGATTGGAATCGAGGAGATCTGATTGAACTTACGCGATGGCTCAGGACATGCTGTATCTGACAAAGGCTATTATATAGCCGCAGCTGTCTGCGCTTTTGTGATGATCGCAGTCGGCATCTGTTTTTATGTAATAACCACCAGACAGGAAGAGCGTGAGAGCACGATCGATGAATTCAAGGCATGTATGGCATCCGGAGACTATTCCCGCGCCATCGAGATCTATAGATCAGTTCAGGATGACGTAATCTCCAAATCTCCGGAAGAAGCTGCCAATGCTGAATATGAGCTCAATATGCTCGAACAGATGGAGACCATAGTCGGTGAGCGTGTCGAGAAGATCTGCAGCAGCATCCGTTATGAGAGATATGTTCCGTCTTCAAGTGACGTCGAATTCCTTGAACAGATGCAGGAGATAACATCTTCATTGGTATCCGCCAAGTTCAATGAGCTTTGTGAGGAATTCCTTTTGGGCACGATCGAAAAGCCTGACATCATCTTTGTCTTCGATCAGCTTTCCCCGATCAGCAACTACTCGGCAACTGCAGGTCCTTTGCTCAGAGAGATCGATTATATCGAGACCGCAAAGGGCGATGTTAGAAATGCCGAAGAAGCATTTGCAGGCAAGGATTATATATCAGCCGTTAAGTCCTACAGGAAGGTCTTAAATTCATATGAAGGTTTTGTCCATTCCTATTCCGACAAGAGGATAAGCGAGATAAAGGAAGTAATGTATGAGCCTTTGATCGGCGAATGTGAGCATATGCTCGAAAAGTACAAATATTATTCAGCAGAGAAGGTCCTTTCTGACATGGCTGAGATCTTCCCGGAGGACGATATCATCAATAATGCTCTTCTGGAAGCTACATCCAATACCGTTGAGACGACTGAATATAAGGGCAAGATCCCCGTTCTTTGCGTAAGGAACCTTATCTGTGATACCGATACCGCATTTAAGAGACCGCAGTCAGGATCTGATAATGATTACTACATAACTGTTAATGAGTTCAGCGCGATATTGGAAGAACTCTATGCGAATGATTACATTTTGGTCGATCCTCTTACATATGCAGGCATGGAGAACGAGACTTACATGGTCGAACGCCCTTTGACCATTCCCGTAGGCAAAAAGCCTGTCATCATCATGATAGATAATCTTACTTACGGACTTGCTACGGTAGGCGACGGCGTATGCAATAAACTGACACTGAACGATAAGGGCGAGATATTAAGCGAATATACGACAGCTGACGGTGAAGTCAGATCCGGCAGGGAGTATGAAGCGATAGGCATTCTTGATGCTTTTGTATCGAGACATCCTGATTTTTCCTTTGACGGCGTCAAGGGCACCATAGCTGTGTCCGGGTTTGAATCAGTCTTCGGCTATGTCGTAAGCCGCAATCAGGCAGATTACAGGCAGAAGGCTTCTGAGTCCATGGGCCTTGATCCGGTTAGTTATACTGACGATGAGATCAGTTCCAACTGCAAGACCGTCAGCAACATTGCCGCTGCACTCAAGGATAACGGCTGGCAGTTTGCGTCCAATACTTATGCCTTCTTTAACAGCGCGAAAAACGAAAAGATCGATTCGATCAAGAAAGATACAAAACTCTGGCTTGATGAGATCGGTGTCCTTCTTGGTGAAGTTCACATGATATCCTATCCCAACGGAAATTATATCCCGGGATCCGATGAGAGAGCCGAATACTTAAAGTCCAAGGGTTTCAGGGTCTATTTCGGAACCGGAACGGAACCCTATACGACATACGGATATAATTATCTTTATTATGACAGGATCATGGTCAGTTCCTGGACTTTGTCTAAATATAATTTCAAAGCTTTTTTCGATAAGAGCAAGATAATGGATCCTGCAAGGAAACAGGACGCTCAGTGATGGAATGTTAATTTTATGTTTCAATCAGCCGAAAGCGTCAAATAAATGTCTCTTATGATAAAATTATAAAAGTAACAAATTATATATGACTAAGAGGAGACTTGTATTATGGCTAAGCCTGACAGACTTACTGAATATGCTGCAGTAGACGATATTATCTGGCAAGACCGAAAGAGATATCTTGGATTGCCTTTGTCTTTCACGGTCTATAGATTTGATGCAAACAGATTTTATGAGAAGAAAGGCTTCTTCAATACCAAGGAGGAAGAGATCCTTCTTTACCGTGTCCTCGATGTCAGCCTTAAGAGATCTCTCTGGCAGAAGATCTTCGGCGTCGGAACCATCGTGCTTTCTACTGCCGATCAGTCTACGCCCATCCTTGAGGTCAAGAATATAAAGAATTCTGACAGAGTCAGAAGAGCTCTTTCCAATATCGTCGAGAAAGAACGTGACGAGAAGAGAGTTCTGGGTAAAGAGATGTTCGGCGCATCCGGCGCATTTGATGTGCTTGACGGTCATGACATGGACCATATGATCGATCATCCCGGCTTTTGATATAAGGAGATTCATTAAGTGGAAACTCGTATCGACAGGCTCGGAAGCGTAAGGGACGGAAAGATCCAGCAACTCAAAGAACTCATAGCAGAATCCGAGAATATCGTGTTCCTTGGAGGAGCAGGTGTGTCCACTGAGAGCGGTATCCCTGATTTCCGCAGCGGTACGGGAATATATAATCAGGATTCCGGAGTTACCTACAGACCTATCGACATAATCGCTCATGATTTCTTCATGGAAAACCCTGATGTTTTCTTTGATTTCTACAAGCGCAAGCTTATTTATCCCGATGCCAAGCCCAACAAAGCCCATAAGGCTCTTGTAAGGCTGGAGAAACAGGGCAAGCTTAAGGCCATAATCACTCAGAACATCGATAATCTCCATCAGGAAGCCGGCAGCAAGTGCGTTATAGAACTTCATGGTTCCGTTTTCCGCAACTACTGCATGGACTGCGGTAAAAAATTCGATATCGAATATATAGCTTCGCAGGAAGGAATTCCCAGATGTGATAAGTGCGGCGGCATAGTTCGTCCCGATATAGTTCTCTACGAGGAAAATCTTGAGCACGAGAATGTTGATGCCGCGATCAAAGCCTGCAAGAAATGTGATCTTTTCATAATCGCGGGCACATCCCTTACTGTTTATCCTGCAGCAACATTTGCTCAATTCCTCAAGCATGACAGGATAGTTATCATAAACAAGAGTTCCACTTATATGGATCTTAAGGCGATGCTCTGCATACATGACAGCGTCGGCAAAGTCCTTGATGAAGCAGTTCCCAAGAGAGTGTCCAAGAAGGCTGCATCTTCTTCCAGGACTTCTTCCAGGAAGGCAACGGCTGTTAAGAAGGCTTCCTCAGCTTCTGCGAAAGCAAAGACATCTGCAGCCAAGACAGCCAAGACTTCCAAGGCGGCAGTAAAGCCGTCTTCGAAAACAACGGAGAAGACAACATCCAAAGCTAAATCTTCCAAGGCAACTGCTTCGAAAGCTCAACCCAAGGCATCATCTTCCGCAAAGACCTCTAAAGGAAAGAAGCAGGGCTCTTCCAAGTGAAAGAATTCGATGTCCGTTATTTCAAAGATCTGAGCGAAGAATATTCCATTGCTGTCGATGAAGCAGAGAAGAAGAGCACGACGCTTTCCTTTGTCAGGCTGATACTTTTTGTTTTAGCCGCAGTCTTCGCAATAATAGCTTTTGTCCGCCATGAATATGCTTTGTTTTTCTCTTTAGCGGGAGTAAGCCTGATCTGTTTTATTGTTGTTTGTGTAATTCACCAGAAGATCAAGGACAAAAACGAATATCTCAAGTGTCTGAAATATGCATCCGACGGCTATGCTTACAGGATCTCCAGGGATTTTGCATCTTTGGAAGAAGCCCTCAAAGTTCGCCTTAAGGACAGAAGTGTTCCGCTTAATATCAATAAGACCGTTTTCGGTGAACAGTATATTGTCAAAGACCATGAATACTGCATCGATCTTGATCTTTTCGGACCGGGTTCGCTTTTTGCTCTTTATAATGTTTCCGAAACATCTTTCGGACGCGATGCTTTTGCTGATGAACTGCTTAATTCTCCCAGGAAAAACAGGAGCCCCGAAGAATTAAGATCAAGGCAGAAGGCCTGTGAGACTATGGCTTCTGATCCCCGAAAACTGATCGAATATCAGGCTGCCGCCATGGCAGGCCACCTTGAGAACTACCCTGAAGCGCTTATCAGGTTTGCCGGGAACGCCAAGACCGTGGATCCCGTCTTTTCAGTCATCTCAAAGATATTGCCTTTCCTGTGGCTTATTCCTCTTGCGCTCTTATTCACTTTTAATCCTTTGTATATCAGGGGCGCAGCCTTGTTCGTTATCTTTGTTAATCTCATATTCTGGATAGCGGGTCTTGTTAAGAATGCTTCCTGTTTTGGCGGGATAGAAAGACAAAAGAGGCAGATCGCAGGTTATATCTTGCTTGTCGAAAAGATCGAAGAGAATTACGGCAATGATGAATACATCTCTTCCGTAATCAACCCGGGTAAGCACAGTTCTTTGGAAATTTTAAAAGGCTTAATGTCCGTAATGAAGATCCTGGATCTCAGATCACAGCCGATATTGGCATTTGCCTTTAATCTCATTTTTCCCCTAGACTGGTTTGCCGCACAAAGACTGGGCAACTGGGGCAAGGCCTATGGCGAGGACTTTGAAGGAGTTTTGCTGGCCCTCGGCAGATGTGAAGCTATGATGAGCGCAGCTAACGGGGCTTTTGTTACAAAGGATCACTCATTCCCTGAATTCGTTGAATCTGATGATCCTTCCGAAAATGCTTACTTTAACGGCGAGAAGATAGTTCATCCCTTGCTCGTGCCTGAAACGGCAGTATCCAATTCAGTATCTCTCGACTCGAAGATCGCGATAATCACGGGTTCAAACATGTCCGGAAAGACCACTCTCATAAGGACTTGCGGCGTATGTTCGATCCTTTCCTACATCGGCGGTTATGTTCCGGCCGAAAAGCTTAAGCTCGGGAGGATGAACATAGTATCGTCAATGAGGATCGTTGACTCCCTTGAAGACAATATGAGCACTTTCAGATCCGAACTCGTAAGGATCTCATCCATCATATCGGCATCCAAAGAGGGAAGACCCATGCTCTTCCTTATCGATGAGATATTCAGGGGCACAAATTCCGATGACAGGACAAGCGGAGCCCTGACGGTTCTAAATTCATTGTCAAAACCCTATATCATCGGTTTTATGACTACGCATGACTATGCATTGGTCGATAAGACTGTTGAATCAATGGAAAATATCGCTTATTATCACTTCTCAGACAGATATACAGAAGACAGCATTGTCTTTGATTACATCCTTACGGAAGGCATCAGCCGCGAATCCAATGCGGCTTTCCTTATGAAACTGGTTGGCATAGGCTAACTTTATAAAAAAATTATTGCCTGAAGATTAATAATATAATATATTTATATTTGGGGGTGTATATTTGAGAGGAACTATATATGCTCGAAGACTTAACACAGTATGATTCTGTGATATTGGATTACTCTGTCATGCGCGAATTCGGCGGAACGCCGTTATTCGATGAATTGACGCGTACTATATGCACATCCGGCATGGATGTTTATGTGAGCAAGACTTTCAAACTATTACACTACTGCATTATGCATCAGGCTGACAGGAAGGACAGCGCTTCCATTGGCTGCATGAAACTGTTCTGTGCCCAGCTGCTCCCCTATAAGAAACTCCACCTGGTTCAGTATGCATCTACTCCCGAATTCTTGGATTCGGTCAAGGATATACCCAACTCTGTCATCCTGACATCCAAGAACGGCCTTTTTACCAGACGTCTCTATGAATATGACATTGATATCGGTAAGCCCATCTGGGTCTTAACCCGTGAAGGCATATACATGTTCTCGGGATTTGAAGAGATGAAGGCTACTTTGCCTCAGCCTTCCGTTTCTGCTCTTGCCGAGCAGAAGATATTCCTGGATCTTCCGGTAAGCTGTAACGTCGGTGATGTCGTCAGGACGGAAACTGATGAGCCTTATGAGCTTTCCAACAGGATGAGCGGCGGAGCTGAAGGAATGGTATTCCTTACCAACAAAAAGAATCAGGTTGCCAAGATCTACCATAAGAATATCCTTACTCCTCTGAGATGGGCCAAGTTAAGAAGGATATGCCAGATCGGCATCACGGCTAACGGTTTCTGTCTGCCTTACAATCTTTTGTTCTATAAGGGTTATCCTGTAGGTTACATTATGCCCATGGGAAGGGGTGTGCCTCTCGGAACCGTTTTCGACGGACCTGATGCGATATTGAGCGCATTCCCTGAATGGACAAGGATCGATGTTGTCAATACATTGCTTTCGCTTCTCGAAAAGTATCTTTATCTGCATCTGCACAATATAATCGCAGGAGACATCCAGCTTAAGAATGCACTTATCAATTCGTCCACTTCTGTTTATTTGATAGACTTGGACAGCATTCAGGTCGGAAATCTCCCTTGTCCCGTGGGAACAGAGGAATTTACCGATCCCAATCTCTGGGGCAGGGATTTTGCAGGTTTCGTCAGATCCTTGCATGATGAGGATTATTCCGTTGCAATGCTCGTCTTTACCGTGCTTTTCTGCGGACTTCATCCTTATGCCACCAGGAACGGAGCCGAGACCTTAAGGGAAGAGATAATAAACAGGAACTTCCCTTACGATATGGATTCTGAGAATAATGAGCATATTCCGAAAGGCGGATATGAGCATATCTGGAGATATCTTTCCGACAGACTTAAGAAGATGCTCTACGATACATTTAAGCTCGGAATGTCATATGAGACGGTTGAGTGGTACGATGCCGTCATCGAATACAAGGAAGATCTTTTAAACCGCAGATATAAGGATCCTGAAGCATATAAGATCTTCCCGCGCATGGATTATAATCAGGCAGAGGTTGATATAACCGTTCCCGATAAGGAAGTCGAACTCCAGCGCAAGAAGGAAGAAGCTGAGAAGAAGAGAGAAGAGGCCGAGAAGAGAAAGGAAGAAGCTGAGAGGAAGCGTGAGGAGATACAGAGGCGCATAGGTAATATGCCTTCCAATGATCCCGGCAAACGTCAGCAGTTCTTTACGGCTTCCGGAAGATACATTCCTGATAATGATGAAGCTGAAGCCCCGCCGACAGGATCAGCAGGACAGGTCGGAGCTGATCCTTCGCAGGATCAGAACAAAAGGAGAGGGCTTTGGGGAGGCCTTTTCGGAAACAGATAAATAATTTGAGAGGTAATATCAATGGCTGAAGAACTATTTAATGCATCAGATTTCGGTACCAGCACCAAGAGAAGGCTGCCCATATGTTTTGCACTTGATACATCCGGTTCCATGATGGGCAATCCCATTAAGCAGCTCAATATGGGTCTGCAGAACTTTCTGGCATCCATCAAGGCAAATGATGACACAAGAGCTTCAACTGATATTGCGATCATAACTTTCGGATCCAAGGTAGAGGTTGTTATGCCTTTCGGTAAGATTTCCAAGGAAAATAAGATTCCCGAGATCTCCGCGTCCACTACGCTTACACCTATCGGAGAAGGCGTTCTTACTGCTCTTGAGCTTCTCAATATGCGTAAGGAAGGCTATAAAGAACTGGGCATCAAATATTTCCAGCCCTGGCTTGTCGTTATTACGGACGGCGCCCCTCAGGGTCCGAATGCCATGGCAAATATGGAACTTGCGATCAAGGCATGCAATGAGCTCGAATCCAACGACAAACTGGTCGTGTTCAATATCGGTGTAGGTTCAGGAGTTGACTGGGATATTCTCCGCAGGCTCTCTGTTAAGCGTGAAGAACCTATCTCCGTAAATTCAGCTGATTTCGGCAAGCTCTTTGAATTCCTCGGTTCTTCTTCATCTTCGATCGTTTCTTCCGGAATGAGCGATGATGCACTTTATAATATTTCGACTGAACCTGAAGGGGAATCTGTTGATATGGATGATTTCATGAAATATATCGATGATGAGGATAACATCTGATGTATTCAGGAATTACAGTCGGCGCAGTCACACTTATCGGAAATAAACATAAGAACCGTCAGACTCCTTGCGAGGATTATTCTTTTGCAGGCGAAGAAAACGGCGTTACTGCAGTTATAGTTTCTGACGGAGCAGGCAGCAAACAGTATACTCACGCAAGATTCGGATCAGAAGCAGCCTGCAAGTCGATATTTGATCTTGTCACCAATCATTTTGATGCTCTTTATGCCGAGAACCGTGAACAGGCTGTAAGAAGCATGATAATTGCCAGATTGCACATAGCGTTTGCGGACATCATGAAAGAGATGCAGCTTTCGTCTCTGGAACAGCTTTCATGCACACTCATGTTCTGTGCCGTTAAGGACAGAAGGATGCTCATAGGTCATTTGGGTGACGGTCTGATTGCGAAGATATCGTCTTCAGGTGCTGTTCCTCTTACAATGCCTCAGAATGAGAAGGACGGAACGACATTTTTTGTTACTGCCGGTCATGCTCCTGATTATCTGAGGCTTATCAAGACCACGGTTGACGATTGTCATGCTGTTGCTTTAATGACTGACGGAGTTCAGGATTCGGTTTATGATGAGACAGCGGGTCTTGTTAAGCCGGTCGTTGCAAAGCTTTGTGAGACTTTTGCAAAGGGTCGTGAAAGCGGAGAAAAAGCAATTGAAGAAACCATTGCAAAGTTTATAGTCGGCGGAAGCAACAATTCTGATGATGCTTCTTTAGGTGTCCTGTATTTTGAAGGGACTGAAGCCCCGGACAGCGGCAGGCTCCCCGACAAAGCTGATTCTTTTCCTTCATCTGACGAGACTTTCCGTGAAATGCAAAAGTCCATGGTCGATGATGTAAAGAAAGCACATGCGATAATCGCAGGTTTGGCAGAGAAAGATAAGACCGAAGCCGAACCCGGGAAAGTCAAGGCTGACAAAGCGGAAGAAAATCCTGCTGAGGAAAACACAGAAGATAAGAATGAGATAACAGAGACGGAAAAGAAAGAAGAAACAGTTGTTGATACACGATCTTCCAAGCTCAATACAGGTTTTATCGCGGCACTTATAGCATGCGGGATCGAATTTGTTATAATAGTCGTGTTGTTAACATTACTCTTTAGATGATATGAGGTTCATTTATGGACGAAGACAACGAACATAAGAGAAAATATGAGATCTTACCCGGTGTACCGGTACCGGACATGAAGACTCTTGCTGAAGCATCCGAGAATTATGATACCGTCGGTGTGGCTGAGTTTGAAGTTAAATCAGTTCCCAGGTACATGGATGACGGAACTCCCGATGTTGCCACCTCAGCCGAGCTGGCTCAGCTCCAGGCTCTCGGTTTTGAGGTTGCCGAGATAGAGAGTCGTCAGAACGAGGAAAGCCGCAAGCGCATGGAAAACATCATGCAGTCTGCCGTATCTGCTCCGTCCACTTTGAACGACCTTAAGAAAGATGCCGCGAAGAAGATCTCCGAAGAGAAGAAGAAAGAGCTCGAAGAGACCATGCGTGAGCAGGAAGAGGCCAGAGCAGCCGAAGAGGCTAAGAAAAAGGCAAGAGAAGATCGTAAGAAACTTCAGCAGCAGCTTTTCGAGGATGCAAAGAAGAAAGCAGAAGCTGAGAAAGCTAAGAAAGATACTGATAAGCAGGCTCCCGTTGAGGATAAGGAGACTAAAGCGGCAAAGGAAGAAGAACCCGTTAAGCTTGCTGAGCCGGTATGCAAGGTCATCAGTACAGAATCTGTTGATGCTGATGCTTCCGCTACCTTGGCCGGTGCCGAGTTTGGTGAGTTCGTGGATCCCAACATCTTCAGTTTTGAAGAAGATTATAAGGATGATATCGAGGCTGATATTGAAGATGAAACCGAAGATGATACGGCAGAAGAAGCTGTGGCTGAACCTGAAGTTGAAGTAGAATCTGAAAATGAGCCTGTAGTTGAGGCTGAAGTTCAGGTTGAAGTCGAGGTCAAATCTGAGCCTGAAAAGAAGCCTGAATCAGATGATGAGGAAGATGTCTTAGTTGATCCTGATGAAGAGGATGAAGCCGAATCTCCTGCTGATACCAAGGTTGAGGCTGAAGTTGAATCCGTTACAGATGCCAAGGTTGAGAAAAAAGACGAAGAGGAAGTAGAAGTCATTATCGAGCCCGATGCTTAAGATGACAGTTAAGGTAATGCTGATTCCTTTTTTTTGTAAAAGATAAGATCGTTTCATAAAAAAAGTTGGCTTCCGCCAACTTTTTTGTTTCGCATAATATTATTGCGATCATTTATGCAACAACAAACAGATCAGTATATAGATGATATCTATGATAAGTGCGGCTGACACCAGAACAGCCCAGGTCTTCTTTACGGAGTAGCCGTGCTTCTTGCGGAGTTCATCATGGATCGGAGTAATGATGCTCTTAAAGATGATGATCTTGCGCTTTGTAAGCCTTCCGATGGTGATCTTAAGGACTGATATGCCGCCGTCGAGAAGGAAGGGAAGACAGATTACCAGGAAAGCGAAAGGTATCTTAAGATAGATCAGATAGAAAGCTACGAAGAATCCGATCGCTCTGGAACCCGCATCGCCCATCAGGACTTTGCTGGGATTGAAATTGAATATCAGATAAGCAGCAAGGACAGCAACAAGGGCAATGCCCATCAGCAGACCGTTCTTATCCAATGTTCCGTTGATTTGGGCGACGATGGCAGCAGTAATGACAGTCAATATCGTAAGGCTTGATGATAAACCGTCGATGCCGTCTGTCGCGTTGATCGCATTAATAGATACGATGTAGAGGATAAAGGCAAGAACGATAAATAAGACCACGTTAAGCTCGATCCTTGAGCCCGTAAGTCCGAAAACGAAATCCCTGCCGAAGAAATAGACTGCAACGAAACTTCCGAAAAGAGCGATAACAGCGTCCATTGCGCCTTTGATGTATTCATTCCAGGCTTCTTTGGATCTGTCGTCAAGAACGCCCGTTACCATGGCGGCTACAACAAGGATCATGGCATAGATGATCCCGGAACGGAATCCCGTAATGATATTTACGGTAACGACAGTAACTGCGAATACGATCGAAAAGTAAAAACCGACTCCCGTGGGTTTGCCGATGTTGACACTTGCGCCTTCAGCATACAGTCTTCCGCGGTCATGTCCGATAAAGAAATTGGAAAATGGCAGGAACTTCATCAGAAGCAATGTAATGATGAAGGCCGCAACTCCTCCTGCAATCAGCGGCAAGTATTCGCTCATAAGATCAAAAACTCCTTTTGGGTTGTTCTTTTTCTTTATTTATTTTATTATATTTATTCGAAAAAGAAATTTGGAGGTATATATGGATTATAAAGCCCAAATTGCCGCTAATATTGCCAATATAACAGATATTCCGGTAGATGAAGTATTAAAACTCACTGAGATACCGCCTCAGCTCGACATGGGAGATTATGCTTTCCCCTGTTTTGTGCTGGCCAAGACCATGCACAAGGCTCCGCAGGCCATCGCAGCAGATCTTGCAGCAAATGAAGCCGTTTTGAAGGGTATGGAGAATGCTGTTGATGCTGTTGCAGTCGGACCTTATCTTAATTTCAAGATCAAGAAGGATGTTCTTGCAAGAGAGATCATAAGCGAGATATTAGAAAGCGGCGATGAGTACGGCAAGAGTGATTCGGGTGAAGGCAAAAATGTCATTGTTGAGTTTTCTTCTCCTAATATCGCCAAGCCTTTCCATGTAGGCCATGCATTTACGACTCTCCTCGGGAATTCTCTTTCCAAGATCTATACGAGGCTCGGATATAACGTAATCAGGATGAACCACCTTGGTGATTACGGCACACAGTTTGGCAAGCTCATAACGGCTTACAGGCTCTGGGGCGATGAGGATGCTCTTAACCGTGATCCGATTAACGAACTCTTAAGGATCTATGTTAAGTTCCACGATGAAGCTGTTGCCAATCCCGAACTGGAAGACGATGCCCGCGAGAACTTCAGAAAACTGGAAGAAGGTTCAGCCGAGGAAGTTGCTCTCTGGCAAAGATTCAGGGATCTTTCCCTTGATGTCTTCAATCAGCTCTACGACAGGATGGGCATCAGTTTTGATAACTATAACGGCGAATCCTACTATGCCAAGATGGCTGATGAAGTAGTCGATATGCTTAAGGAGAAGAACCTTCTGGTCGAAAGCGAAGGCGCACAGGTCGTGCCGCTTGATGAGTTCAACATGCCTCCTTGCATCATCTTAAAGAGTGACGGAACGACCATATATGCCACACGTGACATTGCCGCGATCCTTTACCGTTACAGGAACTATCAGTTCGATAAGAATGTATATGTCGTCGGAATCCCTCAGGCTCTGCATTTCAGACAGGTCTTCTCTGTCCTTAAGAAGGCCGGATTTGACTGGGCAGATAACTGTGTCCATGTCGGCTTTGGTCTCGTAAAGTTCAAGGATAATACGGCTTTCTCAACAAGAAAGGGCAATATCGTCAAACTTGACGATCTTCTCAATGAGACGGTTGCCAAGACAAAAGAGGTTATTATCGAAAATAATAAGACACGCGGCGGTGAGATGACAGATGAAGAGATCGATTTCATTGCCGAGAAGGTTGGTCTTGGAGCGGTTACATATACCTATCTCAAGGCCGGAAGAGAAAGGGACATTCTTTTCGATTGGGATGAGATGTTGGATTTTGAAGGCGATACCGCACCTTATCTCATCTATACATATGCAAGGTCCAGATCGATCCTTCGCAAGGCAGAAGAGCAGGGATTTAAGCCCTCAGGCACAGATTCCGTCTCTGTCCTTACTTCTGATGAGGAGTATGCTCTTATCCGCAGCATGGGAGATCTTCCCGATGCGATTACGAGGGCCGCAGCAGAATATGAACCCTTCATAATCGCAAAGCAGGTAAGCCTTATTGCAAGGAACTTCAACAGATTCTATAACAATTCCAAGATCATCAATTCCGATGACGATGAATTAAGATCGGCAAGACTCACTCTTTGTGAATGCCTCTGTGATGCGATGAAATCAGGCTTGGGTCTTCTCGGCATCGATGTAGTTGAAAGGATGTAACGGTCTATGGAGCAGCAGACAGGCAATTCAATGCCCGATTTCAAGGATCTTGTATACGAAAGACCCGACATTGAGGCATTCAGGAAATCCGTACGTGATATAAGGCTTAAGCTCATGACAGCCACGGATCCTGATTTTGCGGCTGATACGCTTTTCGAGTACGAAAGGGAGATAAGCCGCATAGATACGGCTTATGCGCTCTGCAACATAAAACATGACCTGAACACCCAGGATGAGTTCTTCGTAAAAGAACTTGAGTTCTTTGATGAGGCGATAGCAACGGTTTCTGAATTACAGGCTGCCGTTTTGTCGATACTTCTGACCTGCCCCTGCAAAGAGGCTTTAAGAGAACGTTTCGGAGACATGATCTTCCGCAAGGCTCAGAACCATAAGGATACCGTTTCAGGAGAGATCCTTGGCGAACTTGTTGAGGAGTCGACACTCGAAAATGAATATTCCCAGCTTCAGTCCGAAGCATCCATAGAATTCGGGAGGGAAACGCTGAACCTTAGTCTTCTGACTCCTTATCTTGAATCGTCCGACAGAAAGGTCAGGGCGGAGGCTTCATACGCTCTCGATAAGTATTATATGAGCCGCAAGGAGACATTTGACCGCATCTACGATGACATGGTCAAGGTAAGGACCAGAGCTGCCCATAAACTCGGCTATAAGAATTTTACCGAACTGGGCTATAAGAGGATGGAACGCTACGACTATTCGAGGGAAGATGTCGAGAAGTTCCGTGATAACATCCTCAAGTATTTTGTTCCCTTAAGCGTTCAGATCAGGAAGAACCAGCAGGAACGCTTGGGTTACGAGAAACTGATGTTCTACGATCTGCCGGCTCTCTTCCGTGACGGAAATCCCGTCCCGTCGGTTAACCGCAAGAACTATAATGAAGCAGCAGGCAACTTCTTCCGTAAGATGTTCGGTCACGATCCTTCTTTCTTCGATGTGTTGTCCGAGCACGGATTTACTGATCTTCTGTCGCGTCCTGCCAAGTCTACCGGCGGTTACTGCGTTTATCTCGAAGACAATGCAATCCCTTATATCTTCATGAACGGCAACGGCACCGCAGATGATGTCGCGACTATCGTTCATGAGGGCGGGCATGCTTATGCAGCGATAAGAAGCGCTGATTCATCGCCTTTTGTTGAATGTCAGGCACCGACTCTTGAGACCTGTGAGATACATTCCACCGCTATGGAATACATGAGTTATCCCTATATGGATATATTCTACGGAGACAAAGCGGATCTTTACCGTCAGCTCCATATGGCTCAGGGGATCCTTTTCCTGCCATACGGCTGCATGGTCGACGAGTTCCAGCATCTTGTTTATGATAATCCCGACATGGGGATCGACGACAGGCACAAGGCCTGGAGATATCTGGAAGAGAAGTACCAGCCTTTCATTAACTATGATGACAAGCTTCCTTTCCACAGGATCGGCGGCGCCTGGCAGAAGAAGGATCATATATTTACGACGCCTTTCTATTATATTGATTATTGTCTGTCTCAGATCTGCGCTCTTGAACTCTGGCAGGAGTCGACGCTTGATATGAAGAGCGCTCTTCAGAAATACAACGACCTTTGCATCGCCGGAGGCAACGACACCTTCCTTAATCTCATCAGAAATGCCGGAATAGATTCTCCTTTCGAGACCGATACGATCAAGAAGGTCGCCTATTCCTGCAGCAGATTCCTTGAATTATGAAGCTTCCCGAAAAGTTCACGAGCGAGATGAATGCCTTCTTTAAGGCATATGATGTCCCGGAAGATGGTTTCTGGGACAGTTTTGACCTGCCTTCCGAGAAGGCCATAAGGATTTCAAGGAGTAAAGCACAAGATCCTGAAGCAAGGGAAGCAGTCCTTAAGGGAACTGATTGCCATGATGATCCTGTCAGCTGGTGTGACGGCGGATATTATTCTGATTCGGATAAACCCGGCAGATCGCCTTTTTACCATGCCGGTGTTGTTTATCCTCAGGAAGCATCCGCGATGCTTCCCGCATCGATCCTAAATGCCAAGCCCGGTGACATGGTCCTTGACATGTGCGCTGCTCCAGGCGGCAAAGCTACCAGGATTGGTGAAGATCTTAAAGGAGAGGGAGTGCTCTTTGCCAATGAGATCAATTTCAAAAGGTCCAAAGCGCTTCTTCGCAACATCGAAAGAGCAGGCATCCCGAATGCCGTCATATTGAATGAAACTCCCGAAAACATTGCTTTTGCCTTGCCCGGCTTTTTCGATAAGATAATAATCGATGCGCCATGTTCGGGCGAAGGCATGATGCGCCGTGACGACCAGGCGGTAAGGAGTTATCTTAAATTTGGTCCCGAAACAGTCATCCCTATACAAAAAGATATCCTTGAGGCAGCAGCAATATTGCTCAAGAATAAAGGAGAGATAGTTTATTCGACCTGCACTTTCTGCATAGGTGAAGATGAGGATCAGATAATATCTTTCCTTGAAAGACATCCTGAGTTTAAAGTTGTTGAACATGATCTTCCCGAAGGAGTATCCGGAAGTCCGAAACTTAAAGGCGCAATGCGCATCTGGCCTCATTTGGCAAGAGGCGACGGGCACTTCTGTGTTCATTTGAGAAGGGATGAAGAAGGGGCTGATCCCCAATACGGCATTGATCCCCCGGTCAAAAAAAAGAATGAAGAACTTTTCGAGATGTTCATAGAAGACATCTTAAAGCCTGAATACAAGGATATGTATAAGGATTCAGTTATCAAGGCAGGTCAGAGCCTTACGGTCCCTGCGGTAAATGACAGGCTGCTTGCAGGTCTTAAAGTGGTTAAGAACGGCATGTTCCTTGGAGAGATCGAGACCAAGGGCAGCAAGAAGATCTTTTCGCCTTCAAACAGTCTCCCGCTCCTCCTTGATCAGAAGATGATCAGGGAAGACTCATTCATGTCGCTTCCTGCAGATGATCTGATGCTCAATAAGTACCTCAAAGGAGAGACCATCCCGGCGTCAGAAACCCTTAAATCTTCAGGCTATATCGTAGTCGGCGTTGAAGGGTTCCCTCTGGGTCTTGGCAAGGTCCTAGGCAGCATGATCAAGAATATGTATCCTGCTTCCTGGAGAGTTGAATAAAGAACCTTATATCCCGAATAATCGGAAATAATACTTTAATGCGGACTGCAGATGATGTTTTTGCGGACTGTACAGTCCGCAAAGAGAGCCGCATTGAAGTTAAGAGTAGCCACTTGCTTAATTAAAAGTCTTATGTTACTATATGCAAGTTACAACCATGGCCCCATGGTCAAGCGGTTAAGACGGCGCCCTCTCACGGCGCAATCAGGGGTTCGAGTCCCCTTGGGGTCACCAGTTTTAATAAAGCGCCGTTTGATGATCAAGCGGCGCTTTGCATATCAGATAAGGTTTTTTGATCAGATGGATGACGGTTTTATAAAGATAAGAGGAGCAAGAGTTCATAACCTTAAGAACATCGATGTCGATATTCCAAGGGGGAAACTTGTCGTGCTCACCGGTCTTTCGGGATCCGGTAAGAGCTCACTTGCTTTCGATACCATTTATGCAGAAGGGCAGAGGCGTTATGTTGAGTCCCTGTCTTCATATGCCAGGATGTTCCTGGGGCAGATCGATAAGCCTGATGTTGATTCTATCGACGGACTTTCTCCTGCCATATCCATAGATCAGAAGGCAACCATAGTTAATCCCCGATCAACCGTCGGTACCGTTACTGAGATCTATGATTACTTAAGGCTTCTTTATGCGAGAGTAGGCACGCCTTATTGCCCCGAGTGCGGCACTTTGATAGAAGCATCTTCGATCGATCAGATCAAGGACAAGATATTCCTTAAGCCCGAAGGCACGAAGATGATGATAATGGCGCCTGTAGTAAGGGGCAAGAAGGGCGAATATGCCAAGCTTTTCGAAGGCCTTCGTAAATCAGGTTATTCCAGGGTCAAGGTCGACGGGATCATGTACGATCTTGAAGAGGATATTACTCTCAACAAGAACAATAAACATGACATCAGCGTAGTTGTGGACAGGCTCGCAGTAAAAGAGAGCAACACAACAAGAGTTTATGATTCCTGCGAGACGGCGCTCAAGCTTGCTCAGGGAACCATAATCGCCGAATACAGGATCAGGAATGACAAGGGAGAGGAAGAAATAGTTGAAGAATTATATTCTTCTTCCATGGCTTGCCCGAAATGCGGTTACATGATGAGTGAGATCACTCCCAGGAGCTTTTCATTCAACAACCCTTACGGCGCCTGCCCCAACTGTTCGGGTATAGGAACTCTTACCAGGGTCGATCCTGAACTTTGCGTGCAGGATCCCAATCTTTCCATCAACGAGGGAGCGGTCAGGACTGCAGGCTGGAATTTTGATGATCCCAAGAGCTGGGGAAGATGTTTTATCGAGGCTCTTTCCGAAAAGTACAAGTTTTCGCTTGATACACCTTATTACAAGCTTCCTGCCAAGATCAAGGACCTCATCATGTACGGCAACGGCGGAGTGAAGATCAAGATAGACACCAGGAACAGCATCTACAAAAGAAGCGGTGATTACTATTCTGACTGGGAGGGTGTTGTTCCTTCGGTCATGCGAAGATACCGCGAAGCCTATTCCGATGAGGTCAGGGCTTCCTATGAGCAGTACATGTCTATAGATCTTTGTCCTGAATGTAACGGCAAGAGGCTCAGGAAGGACCGTCTCGCGATAAGGGTGGGAAAGAAGAATATTGCCGAATTCTGCGATATGCCTGTTTCCGATGCACTGGAATACACCTCGAAACTAAAGTTCAAGGGAGAAAAGGATCAGATCGCCAAGCCCATAATGACCGAGATCAGGGCGAGACTCAAGTTCCTTTCGGACGTAGGACTTGAATACATGACAATGTCCCGAGCTTCCATGACCCTTTCCGGTGGTGAAGCACAGAGGATCAGGCTTGCAACCCAGATCGGATCTGGACTTCAGGGAGTTCTCTATGTTCTTGATGAGCCTTCGATCGGCCTTCACCAGAGAGATAATGCCAAGCTTATTGCTACATTGAAGAAACTTCGCGATCTGGGAAATACCATTATCGTCGTTGAACACGATGAAGAGACCATGCGCGAAGCTGATTATATTGTTGATATCGGCCCCAGAGCCGGCATCGGCGGCGGAGAGGTCATTGCAACCGGCTCTGTTGAAGACATAATCGGAACAAAAGATTCAATAACCGGAGAATATCTGTCCGGAAAGAAGTTCATTCCGGTACCTTCCGACAGAAGAAAGATCCAAAAGGCTTCGATGCTCAAGATCAAGGGAGCATCAGTAAATAACCTTAAGAATATAGACGTTGATATCCCCATCGGCTTGTTTACTTGTGTTACGGGAGTATCGGGATCCGGAAAATCATCTCTCATAGATTCGACGCTTGTGCCTTATCTTTCACATAAGCTCAACGGTGCCCGCAAGACCCGCGTACAGTGCGAGGGCGTAACGGGGCTCGAAAAACTCGATAAGATGATCTGCATCGATCAGTCCCCGATAGGCAGGACCCCGAGATCCAATCCCGCAACATATATCGGTCTTTTTGATCTGATAAGAAAGACCTTTGCCGCAACCCAGGATGCCAAGGTCAGAGGTTACGGCCCCGGCAGGTTCAGTTTTAACGTTAAGGGCGGAAGGTGCGAAGCCTGCGCAGGCGACGGTGTCAGGAAGATAGAGATGCATTTTCTTTCCGATGTCTATGTCAAATGCGACGTTTGCGGCGGCAAAAGGTATAACAGGGAGACGCTCGAAGTCAAGTATAAAGGTAAGAATATATATGATGTTCTTGAGATGTCCGTTGACGAAGCCTGTGATTTCTTCAGTGCCGTGCCTTCAATACAGCGTAAGATAATGACCTTGAAGGATGTGGGCTTGGGTTATATCAAGCTCGGTCAGCCTTCAACGACGCTTTCGGGAGGAGAGGCCCAGAGGATCAAGCTTTCAGCTGAATTATCAAGGCGTTCGACGGGTAAGACCTTATATATCCTGGATGAGCCGACGACCGGTCTTCACATAGCCGATGTACATAAGCTTGTTGACATTTTGCAGCGACTCGCCGAAAATAATAACACCGTAGTCGTGATCGAGCACAATCTTGACGTGATCAAGACCTGTGACCATATAATCGATCTGGGACCCGAGAGCGGTTACGGCGGAGGCAGTGTCGTTGTTACGGGAACTCCCGAAGAAGTCGCTGCCTGCAAGGAATCTTATACGGGCAAATTCCTCGCGCCCGTGCTGGCTAAGGCCAAGAAGGAAGGACAATACGCATCCAGATCGATGCTGATCGATTCTTCAAGGCTCGAACAGGAGGCGATGGACATTCTGACAGCGCCGAAGATGAGGAAAAGGAAAAGGGAATAGAAAATAGATAATCAGGAATGGAAGTGATCTGAATGGCAATATGCAGTAATTGCAAACAAAGACATGCGATAGTCTTTACGAGCCGCTTTGAGAACGGCAAGCGCATAGATGAGGGTTTCTGCCTCAAGTGCGCATATAAATCGGGAATAGCCGGTATGTCCGATATGTTTAAGGGCACCGGAGTCAACGATGACAACATCGATCAGATGAGCGACAAGATCGAAGAGATCGTCGGAAACAGCGAGATGTCAGCTGATCCCGGCGAATTCCTGAGGTCTCTGCTCGACGAGGGCGACAACGGTTTTGACGAACTCTATGAATTCGATGAGGATTCGACCAATGTAGGCGTATCTGATCCTGAAGAAGATACGGAAATGCCTTTCGAATCTGATGAGGATAACAAGAGCCCCTTATCCGGCCTTTTCGGGAGCATTTTCGGTAATGCAAAGCCCGGAGATGAGAAGAACGAGGAAGCCGGCAAGGACAGCAAGCAGAACGGCAAGAACGGCAGAGGGCAGCGCAAGTTCAAGTATCTCAACGAATTCGGCACAAACCTTACCGAAAGAGCAGCCGAAGGCAAGATCGACCGCATCATAGGCCGTGATACCGAGATTGACCGCTGTATCCAGATCTTGAACAGAAGGACCAAGAACAATCCTGTTCTTATCGGTGCCCCGGGTGTCGGTAAGACTGCTGTTGCCCAGGGCCTTGCAGTCAAGATCAATGAAGGCAGCGTTCCCGAGAAACTCCTCAATATGCAGGTTTGGCAGCTTGACCTGCCTGCCATGGTCGCAGGCACCCAGTTCAGAGGCCAGTTCGAGAGCAGGATCAAGGGCGTCATCAATGAAGCCATTAAGGCCGAAAACATTATCCTCGTAATCGATGAGCTCCATACGATCGTAGGAGCCGGAGATGCTGAAGGGTCCACAAATGCAGCTAATATCCTCAAGCCTGCATTGGCAAGAGGAGAACTCCGCATCCTTGGATCCACCACAACAGGCGAATATAAGAAGATAGAGAAAGATTCGGCACTTGAGAGAAGATTCCAGAAAGTTACTCTCGATGAGCCTTCGATCGAAGATTCCATCGAGATACTCAAGGGCATCAAGGATTATTACGAGAAGCATCATAATGTGACTTATTCCGATGAAGTCCTTGAATTCGCAGTAAAGGCATCCAAGAGATATATTACCGACAGATACCTTCCCGACAAGGCTATAGACCTTATCGACGAAGCAGGTTCTGCCGCAAATCTCAAGAACATCAAACTCGTAAAGCTTGCCAATACGAAGAAGGCTTCTGAAGAGGCAAACGCTGCTTACGATGCCGCTGTCCAGGATATAACAGATAATCCTCCGAGGCCCGGATCTGAAGAAGAGCGTTATGAGAAGATAGCTGAGCTTAAGACAAACAAGGAACGTCTTGCCGAGGAACTCGAGGCTCTGGAGAATGAGATCAAGCCTGATCCCATCCAGAAAGAAGACATAGCAAGAGTAGTTGAGATGTGGACAGGAATCCCTCTTAAGTCCATATCCGAATCTGAAGGAGACAAGCTCATCCATCTTGAAGAGCGTCTGCATAAGCGTGTCGTAGGTCAGGATCAGGCCGTAACGGCAGTTGCAGCCGCAGTAAGAAGGACCAGGTCCGGATTTACAAAGCAGCATAAGCCTACATCATTCATATTCGTAGGTCCCACGGGAGTCGGTAAGACAGAGCTCGTTAAGGCATTGGCCGAAGTAATGTTCGATACGGAAGAAGCCCTCATCAGGATAGACATGTCCGAATATATGGAACCTCATTCCGTTTCCAAGCTCATCGGATCTCCTCCGGGATATGTCGGATTTGACGATGCCGGCCAGCTTACGGAGCAGGTGAGACATAAGCCTTATTCCGTTATCCTTTTCGACGAGATAGAAAAGGCGCATCCCGATGTATTCAATCTCCTGCTGCAGGTATTGGATGACGGTGTCTTAACCGACAGCCACGGTCTGCATGTTAATTTCGAAAATACGATCCTTATCATGACGTCCAACGCAGGCAATAATGCCAAGGCGCCGACGATCGGATTCTTCTCAGGAACACAGGAAGCATTGGAATCAAGAGTCAACAGCGCTCTTAAAGAGACCTTCAGGCCCGAATTCCTTAACCGTGTGGATGAGACGATCATATTCAAGTCATTAAGCCGTGAAGAGATCCGCAAGATCGTTGACATCATGATGAAGGATGTCTATAAGTCTCTGGCAGACAAGAGCATCATTGGCCACATAACTGATGCTGCCGCTTCAAGACTTGCAGAGATCGGCTACGATGAGAAATACGGAGCAAGGCCTCTTAGAAAGGCTATCAGGTCGAATATCGAAGATAAGCTTGCCGATATGTTCCTGGCAGGATCTCTTACGGATGTTGCAGAACTTACTGTTGATTACCGTGACGGAGCCTTTGTCTTTGATTCGATAAAGGTTGTTAAACCCCGGAAGAAGACGGGCAGGAAACCTGCTAATAAGTAAATGTACAAAAAGGCGCTGTCTCAAAACTATCCAGGCCCTGCCAGATGGTGTTAAAAACGCGAAATTCAATATTTAATACCATCTGGAGGATACGATGGCAGAAGATCCTGTTCACTAATCTGTTCACAAACCGGGACGAATTGTGAGCAA
>JAIKVV010000103.1 GCA_024685385.1 Saccharofermentans sp.
TTGCTGCGCATATAGGAAATCGCACCATTCGCCTCTTCTTCGGAAATAGGATGGTGATCAGACGGCCATGTCCTCATGACCTCATTCAAATCGTCCTCAGTAACAAAATGAAGAATCAACCTGTCTGTTTTGTAATCCATCTTTCTTTCATATGAAAAGCATAACAAGTTAGACTATGTCTCACTGAACTTACCAAAAACCTCTCAGGCTTTAAGCTTGGGAGGTTTTCTTGTTGTTATGAAGCAGTAAATGTTCCTGACAAGATTCCGTACGCGATGACGTTTCCTGTATTGCCGTTATCGTCCGTGTCGAGTGCGAGGAGGTAATCTTCGAACTTCGGATTGTTCGAATTGAAATAACCCTGATACTTCTCGAGCGGAGTTTTGAGCGCTACGACATAAATGTCATAAGTATGAGTTCCTGACGGCGGGTAAGGACCAACATATTTGCCTCCGTTATTATCCGTTGAGGCCCAGCCTTCTTTAAGCGAAGTCTCGTCAACGGTAAAAGCCTTCCAGTGCATCCAGTTGCCGACAGTAGGATCAACCATGTAGATAATATAGATTCCTGCTCCTTCAACAGGTTCCCAGGAAATATCAGGCGAGAGATTTTGGCCGCGTTCGGTATCTGAGATCACATCAGCCCAGACACCATCAACTAAGTCATTTGACTTTATCTCGAAAACATCACATGTCTTTCTGAAATCATTAATCGTGGTTTCCGTTGTCGTAGGGATTGTAACTTCCTCAGTTGTCTTTGAATCAGCAGCTTCTGTAGCCTCAGTTGTTGCGGTTGTAGTAATTATTGTTTCTTCAGCCTTATCAGAGCATCCTGCGAAAGATACTGCCATCAACAGACTTAAGATCAATGCAATACTTGTTAATCGTTTCATACATCAATACCCTTTCGATCGTTTCATACCCGTTTTTTCCCCCATGGAAGGGATGAACTTACTTGATATAGTATCACATATGTTCAATAAGTATCCACATCACACTTAGCTGTTCTTGTCACGCAGTCTACGACATAATTGCCTCTGTTGGTAACAATATGCCAGGACAGATTAAAGTTATCGTTTTCGGTGCACCAATTGCTGTATGCGAGTTCTGCATAAAACACAGTTGTCTCGTTGTTATAGCAGATACCGCTTGCGATTGTAAGCGCCTCGTCAAGTGTGACCGGTGTTATCGTATCAGATCCGCTGTTTGAATAATTCGAGCAGTCTATCATCAGATCAGATATGCCGTCCACACCGATCCTTACCTTTACGCCGCCATCAAGAATACTGATGTTCTTATCCGTTCGACGCTCGAAAACATGGACATGCGCATCCATCTCCCGGGTCGCGCTCTCGTATGTTGCTTGATCTTTAAGAGAGATACGGAGCTTAAGTAATCCGCTTTGGCTCGGAATTGAAACCCGATCCTGACCTACTATTGCAGCTGCTTTCTCCTGAGCAAGGGAAATGCTTTCCTCCGGCAACATGTTCATTTGAGCTGCTTTATACTCTCCGCCACGCTCGCCTGTTACCATTGCATCGTAAAAATGCAGTTCATTATTCGTTTTGTTGATCCATATATATCTTTTAGGCAATGAAGGATCCGTACTGCTATACATAATCTCCGTATCAGAATCCGAATCTTTCTTATAGTTGCTCCCTAAGAGACCGGTAGTGAGCTTCTGCTGATAATCGGCATCAATGCTCCTATTAAGGGTTGCAGGGTAGGACTGACTCAGAATGCCGGGATCAGGAAGTGTAGCATCTGAACCTATTGCTATTTTGCTTGTATTGTTTTCGGAACTTGAAGGAACACTTTCAGAAATGACATATTTCCAAACACCTTCGGGTGTAAAATCTTCCGCCTGCAGTTGGATCAATCGATCTTGGATTGTTGAAGGATCTTTCGGATCTGCAATATTCCATGCGGCTGCTTCGGCTTCGTTGGACACCTTATATAGTTTTGTATCAGTGTCGCCTGACCTCTGATACTTAACATAACCAGAAGTTCTGAAGAAAAGTTGGAAATACTCCCCGTTGTTATCTACAAAGATATTTACTCCTTCACCATCAAGATCATCGGGAAAATCAACACCGGCCTCCTGCCATTCAGAAGCATTGAATACTCTCGCAAGCTCTTTCACCTGATTTTCGTCGGCATCAAATACACAGGGCACGATCCCGTTATTAGACAAGCGGATCTTAGCATTTGATATATCACCGAAAGGGACATTCGAAGTCGTATCAACTTCAGGGACAGCTGCTGTCGGATTGACCAAGGTACAGCCGGAAAATGCAACAATGATAGCCATGCAAAGTGCCAGAGCTTTATAACTTTTCTTTGCCGGCGACTTAATGTTGGCTATCCTCTTCTTCATTGTCTTGAATTCGCTTCTCATTCCGGTTGAAGCCGTAAAGCCAAAAGTCACCTCAGACTGCTGTTTCAGCATTTCATATAACGAATTGGCATACCCTGCAGAATAGTCTTGCCCGAGAAGTCTTATCGCTTCTTCATCGCAGGCCAGTTCGCAATCGATGCCCGACAGGAAGAACGCAGCCCAAATGACCGGGTTATACCAGTTAAGTGCCAAGATCAGGTATCTCATGACGATCCAGACAGGATCGCCATGCTTATGGTGACATGCCTCGTGACAAATGATGTATTCATTGTTTCCGTCAGACTTCTCATCAACATATATCTTATTGAACAGGAGGAATGGCGTCCCCTTGTATTTTATGGCGTATATCTTAAGACCACAGGTCTTATCCTGCCGGATAAAATATCTCTTGCGTCTGCAGTACAAAATGAAGCCGAAGTTATATACCGTAAATGCAAATATCAGTGCGGCAGATACCGACAGGCTTATAGTCTTTACCAGACCTGATATGTTAACAGGCGCTTTGTTTTCAACAACTCTGTTTTCCACATTGGTATTCTTATTTATTTCAGGATAGACCGTCTGCTCCTGATCGATATTTACAGGTTGAATCGGCTCTGCATCCACATTAGAGGTACCGTTTTCGGGTACTAGTTCCGTCTGCGTTGTTACAACCGGAACAGAAGGTGCTTCCAGGATCGGTAAATTTACCTTCAGGAAGGGTGAAACGATCATGTAGAGAGGAATAAGCAGCCACAGAGCATACTGATGTTTCTTCAGGATCTTTCCGTCTGAGAGTTTTCTTATGATCATTATGAGTGCGGCGACTAGCGAGATGCCGATAATATAACGCAGCATATTATATCTCCTCGATCATTCTCTTGATCTCTGCTAACTGATCTTCAGTAAGCGCATCTGAACCTATGAGATTTGCGATCATAAGACCGGCGTTGCCTTCGTAAACCTTGTCTATGAAAGAATTTGTCTCTTCAAGTTCAGCTTCTGTTCTGTCTATGGCAGGATAGAACTTCTTAGTCCTTCCCACTTGCTCATAAGTGACCATGCCCTTTTCGATCATCCGCTTGAGCAAAGTTATGATCGTATATTTCGTCCAGCCCGTACTGTCAAGAAGTTCCCTTGTAAGTTCGGTGAGCGTCATACATTTATTATTCCAAAGACAATTAGCTATCTTCCATTCTGAATCTGTTAAGCGCATAATGAAGTCTCCTTTTACATTGGTGGACTCTTGTCCACCACAAACATATCACGATGGTGGACTATTGTCAACCAACATTCGTTATTTATGCCTCTTTGTGTAATGCCGAAAACTCTCAAGACTATAATATTTTATTTTCTCACATTCATAGTTAATGAATCAAAATAAAAAAGACCGGCATTGAAGTGAACCCCTGAAGTTGGACAAACTTCGGGGGTTTTATATGAAATACGGTTTCGAACTAAAAAAAGAAATCTACGAGAAGCTTTGTAAAGGTTACGGAAGTGAATATCTTTCTAAGGTGTATGGTATTAGTGCTT
>JAIKVV010000010.1 GCA_024685385.1 Saccharofermentans sp.
TTACATACTGAGGCTGTACACTGGCTGCTGCGGGAGGCACGACCTGCTGGATAACAACAGGCGCAGCGCTCTCTGCCTTTGCTTTGGCCTGGGAGATCTTCATGGCATTCTTGAATGCAGCCATGGTCTGGAAACGGTCCTGAGGCTGAACGGACAATGCCATCAGGATGGCATTTTCCACTGCCGCAGGAAGTTTTACGCCGAGCGTGTTGGGCGGAACAAGATCATCTTCATCCATTCTCTCGACGGAATCCGGGGGTCTTTTTCCGGTTAATGCATAATAGAATGTGGCGCCCAATGCATATACATCGGTAAAAGGTCCCTGCCTGCCGTGGCGGGCATACTGTTCCTTGGGCGCAAAGCCGTGCTTTAACACGATGTCAAGGCTGCGGCTCTTGTCTCCTACCGAGTATCTTGCGGCACCGAAGTCCAAAAGCTTGATGGTGCCGTCTTTGGTTATGTAGATGTTATCGGGAGTAACGTCCCTGTGAACGATACCCTTCTCATGGACCGCGCCGAGCGCATCCATGACCGGGATAAGGATCTTCGCCGTCTCTTCCCAGTCGAGCCTGCCGCCGTGTTCCTTGATATAGACGTCGAGGCTCGTGCCTTCGATATAGTCCATAACGAAGTAAGCGGTGCCGTTCTCTTCAAAATAGGTATGGATCCTTACGATATTCTCGTTGCCTATGAACTGGGCAAGGGTCTGGGCTTCCTGAAGGAAACATGTCTTGCCGTATGAGAAGCTGTCACCTCTCTCGCCGGAGAAAGGAATGGCCGTAGTAGCCTGCCTCGTTGCAAGGGAGTCCGGGAAGAACTCCTTAACGGCAACCTTCTGACCCGTCTTATGGTCAACGGCCCTGTATGTGATACCGAAGCCGCCCTGGCCCAGTACCTTTTCGATTACATATTGTCCGGCAAGGACGGTACCCTCCGGTAATGCCAACGGATAATTCTCGTTCATAAAAACCCCCGCTTCTGACACTTTTAGTTGTGCAAAACGAATAATTGCTTACTGTATTTTATCCGCAAATCAGTAATTATTCAACAAAAAAGGGCTCTTTGGCCCCTCTTGTTTCACTTTATTAAAGGTTTGGTAACATATGAAAAGGGATCTCATCAGCGTGAGGTCCCCTTCACCAATCCCTTCTATTCCATATATAAAGTCCTTTAGTTCGAATAGGATCTTCCCTTTGATTTCCCGTTGACTGTAACGGCTCCGATGTCGGTATCCAGATCGAAAACGGTATCATCCTTGTCGGAAGATGCGCTTATCGCTCCGATGTCGCTTTCGGCCTTAAGTTCATCATAAGTTCCGTCGACTTCGATATTTCCGACATCAGACTCGATGTTGCCCTTGCCGAAGGTTACATCGTCAAGATCGATATTGCCCATGTTGCTCTTTATCTCAAGGTCCGTCATCTTTGTCTTGTCAAACTCGATGTTGCCGGCATTTGTCTTTACGGCAAGATCGCCTAAGTCGCAGTCTTTGATCTGAACGTTTCCCGCATTGGTGTCGATCGTGCACTTACGGCTTACGATGTCCTTGATGTCGATGTTGCTCGCATCGCAGTCGATGTCGATCTTTTCGAAGGACAGATCGTCAAGATTGACATTGCCCGCATTTGAAACGATCTTCAGGTTTTCAAGGGATGAGGAAGCACCCTTGGGGATCACTACGGTAAGGTTGCATCTCTTGTCGGAGATGCCGTTTCCGAAGTTGACGATATCGAAATTGACCCCGTCTTTGCCCTTTACCTCGACCTTAAGGGTGTCTCCCTCCACATTGATCTTGGTATCAAGTTCAGAAGGGAATTCGGTCTTAACTTTATATCCGTCACCCTCCTCGATCTTGAAGTTGACGATGTTCGTATCGACATCAATGCTCTTAAAGGCTTCTAATTCCTCTTCGTTTGTTACGATCTTGGTATCAACGTATCTGAAGGGATTGACAATGCCAAGTCCCGACAGTCTGCATCCCATCGAAAAGAGGATGACAAAGCCCGTGATCACGAATATCGAGATCGTGTACAAGATTTTTGCAAGTTTCATAAGTTTTCTCCTTTATCTATTCTTATTCTCATCTTTATGCCGCTTCTTCGGCCTTTTTTATTAATGTCTTATTGAGTATCACTCTTACGACTGCAGCAATGGGCCAGATCGACCAGCTTATGCCCCAGGCGAAAGTAGTAAAGCTTATTATCAGGTAAAGACAGGTTACCGTTGACCAGTAAACATCCATGATGAACTCCGCCGCGGGATTTATGTACTGCAGTTTTTCGCCGGGATTGGAAGAAGGCTCATATGCCGACTTCATGCTTCCCTTGTCATTAAGGTCCAGAAGATCCGTATATCCGTGATTACATATCGAAGAATATATGATCAGGAATACTCCTATGGCGATCATGACAAAGAGCATCGGCGCTCCCACGAGTCCTTCAGCCCTCGAGAAGTTGCTTAACAGGGCTGCGGGAAGCCAGCAGGCGGAGCAAAGGACGACTCCCGTCATCAAAAGCGCCGTGCGGGTCGCATCGAACCTTGCGCATTCGTCTTTTACGTACTTTGTGGCATCGACCGAAAGAGTGTTTTCTTTGCCGTCAACATGCGCGGCAGCCTTTGCCTTTGTCATTCCGACGATTATGATTATCACGCCTGCCGTGATGAATCCGAACATGCCCATCACGCCTAACATATCGAATATGTCAGGAAGGATCTGGGGAGCGATCACGGGGCAGATAAAGCTCATTATGCAAAGAGCAACTCCCAGTGCCACCGGCAGGGCCTGCTGACGCTTTGCGGCGATGTATCTCTTGGCTTCATCCGTTCCGATGATCTCCTTTTCAACTGCTTCGGCCGACTCGGCTTTCTGCTGCTTTACTTCTTCTTCAACTCCGAGCGCTTCAGCCAGTTCATCCAGATTGCCGAACTCGGAAATGACGCTTCCTACTGCTTCGTTCTCTGTCTTGCCTTCGGCTATAAGCTCCGTGTACTTGTCCTCCATCATCTGGAGGAGCTCGTCCTTCGCCCTCATCACCGATGGTGTGTTCGGCAGATTGGCAAACATCCGGTCCAGATAATTCTTAACAGCTTCCATTCTCATTCTCCTTTGTAATGAACTTCTCGATGACCTCTTTAGTGAGGACCCACTCATCCCTCTTCTGTCTGTAGTATTCCATGCCTTGAGCTGTGATACGGTAATATGTTCTTCTCTTTCCGGTATCTTCCGATATCTGTGAGAAAGACTCCACATGTCCGTTCTTTTCCATTCTGGTGAATGCCGAGTACAAGGTGGTTTCCTTGATGATGTACTTGCCGTCCGTAAGGTTCCTTATCTGCTTGGATATCTCATATCCGTAAGAAGGACCCTTCAGCAAGAGGAACAGGATCATCGTGTCATTATAGCCGCGAATGATGTCACTGCTGATCTCTGTCATCTGATCTCTCCTTTCTTCCAATGCTGACCCCGCTGCACGTCTGCCGCCGGATCTTATCCAAAAGCGCTTCCCTTATTACCACGACTGTCGTTACTTCGGCTGTCATAGTACGACTGTCGTAGTAAAGATAACATCAGGCCGGATCCGTGTCAACAGTTTTCGCGAAAAAAAGATCAAAAAATTCGAAAATCGTTCGGATTTTCTGAAATTCAGATCATCTCAGCTGAGCTGTTTGGTCGATCGCACTCATACTTCTACGATTCGATTATCCCACCTGGCTGTTACCATTTCTTGTCACTTTTGAAAATAGGGCTTGTCTGGTAATTCGTATCCCCAGGTTTTGCCAAAACGGATTTATCTCGTTAAACATCAGATGATCCCTCTTCCAGAATTACAGGGATTATAACGATTCATCGCTCACGAAACAACGATCGTGAGCGATGAATCAAGTGATGAACAACATCAAATATTAATTACCCAGAGTAACATTTCTTATTTCACTGTACTAAAGCATCTTCTCAGAAGTAACCAATTATCTCTTAACGCCCCAATAATTCTAGACACGGCGTTCCTTGGTGTAATTGACATCAAAAAACGTTTTACCAATAAACATATTCATAGTTCCATGTTCTAAATAATTTTTCATTTTCATCATAAAGTATCACTTTTGTGATGTTTCCATTATCATCGTATTCCCGAATGCGGTGGTTATCCAATTTGCCATCCTCATAGTAATAGTATTCAATGCACTGATTTTTATCATCAAAGACTGAATCCAAACTGGAAGATACCTTCCCATTCTCATCATAATCCGTGTACTTTATGCAATTTCCATTCGCATCATATACATATTCAACTTTCTTCGCATACTTACCATCAGCTGTATATCCTATCGAAGTAATTTCATTACCTGTATCGTCGTACTCTTTTTCTATGTAATAATACATTCCATCTGGTTTATACATCGACTCTCTAATCTGATTACCAAATGTATCATAATCATACTCAGAGTAGTAATCAACCTTACCCTTATCATCATAGTGAGTAGACTTAATTACATTTCCACTAGCATCGTATTCGAAGTTGTCCTTGGATTCAACATTACCTTTGGAATCACACATATTTGCAAGAATCTTGTTGCCAGATTGATCATATTCATATTCCGTCCAAAAACTCGGTTTGCCCTTGCTATCAAGAGTGGTCTGTTTAATCACCATCCCGGATGAATTATATAGATAATCTATTCCCCAATCCAACTTGTCTTTTGAGTTGTAGCCACGATCACTTAAAACGTTCCCAGACTCATCGAATTCCTGTTCCTCTCTCCATTCCAGTTTGCCTTTGGAGTTTAAAACCGTTATAACACAGCTTTTAGGGACTGGTTTTGATGTTTCTGTTACCGTAGTAGCTTCCGTAAGCGATTCTGTTGTTATAATGGTCTCTTCCACTATACTCGCGGTTGTAGTCGTTGCCTCAGTTGTAGTTGATTCCTTGCTTTCTTCTGATGAGGCGGGGACATCTGATGATCCCTGACATCCGCACAACTGGCACATAATCATAAAACAAACTACAGCCAATGTAATAGTTCTACTCTTCATAAGTGGTTCCTCCTGTTCGTGTTGTTAGTTTTTAATCTACTTCGTGTTATCAACTTTTCCCATTGACATATTTATCATATTTATACAAGAATGTAACCATCTGACGTCTTAAGCACTTGCCTTGGGGCTTAAACGTTCCATCAGCATATCCTGCAAGTATTTTCTTCTCCGACGCCCACAGTGTAGCCTTGTAGAAGTAATCCTTATTCATCACGTCCGAGAACGTATTTGTCGTTGCCTTTGGATCAGGTTTGCCGGCCATTCTCCACAAGAACGTTACAGTTTGTGCTCTTGTGCAAACACCCTGTGGATTGAACTTTGTCTTTGATACACCAGTTGTGATTTCCTTTTCTACAGCCCAAATGACCGGTTTGTAGAAGTAATCCGAACTCTCAACATCCTTGAATGCAGTAGTCTTAGACTTAGGATTAGGGGATCCAGAAAGCCTCCACAGGAAAGTAACCATCTGAGCCCTGGTACATTCATTTGCCGGTTTAAACTTAGTCTGGTTATCATAGCCCTTGACGACTCCGGCGGCTGTTAGATAGTTGGTAGGGGTATACCAGAAATCTTTTGAACTAGTTACATCCTTATAAAGAACAATAATCTGACATGATTTAGACTTTCCAGCAACAGATGCAGTAATTGTAGCTGAACCTGCCATTTGGGCAGTTACCTTTCCACTTGAATCAACAGTAGCAACCTTGGCATCAGATGACTTCCAAGCAACCTTAGACGTCGTTCCCTTAACTGTAGCCTTTAAAACAGCTGTTTTCCCGCATAAAATATTTACCTTGTCATTGTCTAATGCCACAGAAACATCTCCAGTAATCAAATCAACTTTTTTATCAAGTGCTAAATATAGATATGAATCATAATTGGGGTTTTCACCAATCTCATAGATACAGAATGTATCCACATCTGTTATTTTCCCTTCGCTAAATGCTCGAATGATATTTTTACAATTCCTTATATCAAGTTTACAAATGTTATTAGAAAAACAACTTAGCAGTTTCAAATTTTTGTTATTACTTACGTCTAATTGTTCAAGATCGTTATAACAACAAGAAAGCCTTTCTAGCATTTTATTATTTGAAATATCAAGTTTTTTGATGTTGTTATCCTCGCAATAAAGTACCTTTAATTTTGAGTTCTTGCTTACATCTATACTTTCAAGATTACATTCATAACAATTCAAAGATGTAAGATTTTGAAAATACTCAATCCCCTTTAAGGAAGAAATGTTACTGCATCTGAAATCCATTTCCCTAAGAACCGATAATTCAAAATTCCCCAGCCAACCATCAGAATTACAATCTAATTGTGAGACGGCTTCTCTAAAAATCTTGTTAGGGAAATTAGTAGTATTAATCTTGACTTCATTATAATTGATTGGGCCGGTTTTAATGTTCGTAAAGTCATCAACGGAAAGTCCGAGTCCGAGTCCGATTCTTGTTACGTCCATATAGCTACAATACGAACTATATATATCGAGGCCGCTAATACAGATCCACTCCGTCTCATCATCCCCGTTTATTTGGTCATTCAAAAAATAAAACACTAAGTATGGTGAATTAGAAATATCTAATGAAGAAATCTTATTCCCTTTACACCATAAATTGCGTAATAGAGAACAGGAGGACAAATTCAGTGTTGTAAGCTGGTTATTGTCACACCATAAATATGTTAATTCTTCACACTTTGTGATATCCAGTTGTGAAAGCTGATTATCACTGCAAACTAAATCCTCTAAATCTACACACTTAGTAATATCCAGTTGTGAAAGCTGATTTCTATTGCAAAATATTGTTTTAAGCTTTGTGTTGTTGCTCAGGTCTAATGATGTTAAATTGTTGGAACCACAGAATAAGGATCGTAAGTTAGTAAAGTACTCAATCCCTTTCAAACTTGAAATATTCTTACTATCAACATCAATATCGTAACACTCTCCCAACTCTGTCAACGAAAGATTTCTGTCATTGTTTGTGTCAACATTCTCGACAACCCATTTTCTGAAATTATTATCCGGGAAGTTCGTTTCATTGATTGAAACTCCACTTGTAGCACTTGCTGTACCATAAGATATCGTAATAAATCCGAGTCCACATATAACAGCAACAGCAACACAGATCATCCATCTTACCTTTTGATTCTTCATAAATTCATCCTCCTTATAGATCTTTGAAGTAGCTTTAAATATACTTTCAATTCATTCTTTATTTCCCTTTGATAAATTGAATATATTCTTCGAGGAAAACCTCCTTGAAATCTTGTTGAAAACCACCATCCAGCATGATTATACAACAAGTGGTTGTTATTTTGTAAAAATACAATGAACTATTTTACCAACTGTTGTTAATTTGTTGATACTATCCAATTACAATACAAGTTTTACTTGTGTAATACTGACGGGATTCGTGGAGACAAAAATGTTGGCAAACCTTAAAGCTATTCGGTTATCGCATAATTTAAGTCAGGAAAAGCTTGCCTCAATGATAGGTATAAGCCAGCAGGCCATACAAAAGTATGAGGCCGGAACAAGCGAACCAGATCTGGAAAATCTCAAAAGGTTAGCTGCATCCCTCAATTGTTCAGTAGATTATCTTATTGGATATAACGGTTCGACCGACTCTTTCAGCATAGGTTTATCTGATCGGGAAAAAGAGCTTTTAGTGGATCTCCGCAAACTTTCTTCTTATGATCGTAAAGCAATCGAGCAGATCGTATCTCAATTAGCAAAAGCTAAATAATCATAACACTATCATACCCGTCTCACGCATACAAAAATATACTGCATAGACCAAACAGATCAGGACCTTGCTTCCTCCTTCTGCCCGGTTGAGCTTCCTGCAGGTAATACTGAAAATTCATTCCAATACTGAGATGATGAGGCAGAATACACTGTCCTTGACATTGAATGACTCATTTGCGGGCGGCGGGATGGATGTGACAAGCTCCGGAAGGGATATTTCAAGAGCAACTGCCATAAGAAAATCAGTTTTTTGTTCTGTTTTTGTTCTTTTTATCGCTTTTGTCCTTTTAAAGGTACTTTAGTTGTGATATACTCCACTCATAAAAGAACAAACGAACGTTTTGGTGAACAAAACAGAAAGAGGTAACAACATGGCACCGGTAGATATAGCAATCTTCTTCTTCTTCATACTCGTAACAACAAAAGCAGCGATCGACAGCATCGATTACTGGAAAAATGATGAAGAAGCGACCGAGCGGCTCAAGTCTCCCGCCGCACGTGTCCCCCAGGCACACAGACGCCCCGCTGCCCGCCCGACTCCCATAAAGAGGATCGCGGACAGGGAGCCTGTGCGCAGGGCAGCATAAGAACCCCCGTTTACTTCCACACATAAGGACTGATCCCGTGGGTTTCAGGGATCAGTCCTTTTACTTTGGAGAAGATCATCCGTTGTATAATTTGGTCAAGGGAAATATTTTTTCGAAAAAAGTGTAAAAACCGTAATGCCCGTTCGTCTTATTGGTGAGATCTCGAAAAAACGAGCAAAGGAAGGTTAGTCGATCAATGAACAATGACACCGTGTTGAACCTGTTCGATAGATATGCCGATGATGCTTTCAGGCTGGCATATTCTTATCTGGGCTCAAGACCTGATGCCGAAGATGTTGTTCAGGATGTTTTCGTGAAGCTCATAAGATCCGATATCACGATCAGCAAAGGGAAAGAAAAGTCATATATCCTTACCATGGTCGCGAACAGGTGCAAAGACTTTCTAGGGTCTGCGGACAATATCCTGAAAGCACCTTTTGATGATGCGGTCAATGTAGGGTCAGAAACAGATTTTGATGAAGAAGATACGGAAATCTATGAGGCGGTATCCGAACTCCCCGACAAACTCAGGGTTGCGATACATCTTCACTACTATGAAGGCTATTCCATCAAGGAGATATCAGACATGCTGGATATGGCTCCGTCAGCTGTCTCCATGAGGCTTACCCGGGCGAAAGAGCTCTTAAGAAAAAGATTTGCAGGAGGTAGCGAAAATGCAGGATGAATATGTAAAAGCTATCGATAAGTTAAAGATGGATGATGAAAGGAAATCAGAAATGAGAAATATATTGGAAAAGGAATGTGCTTCCGCAAGGGAGCCCGCTAAAAAGACGCGCCTCGGCAAGGGCGCAACGGCCGGACTGATCGCGGCTTCACTCGCGGCAACGATGGGTATCCTGCTCATCGTCCCGACAACAAGGGATGCCATTTCCGCAGGTGTAAGGAGCATCTTCAGGATAGAGGTTCCCGAAGGAGCCGTAGATTCTGTCGACAAGCTGCATCAGGACAGAGAAGAACGTTATATCCCTACGGATGTCGTAGATGAGTCTGTCGCATCCGAGATCAGCGCCGCAGTATCCAAGCAGGACAAGGAAGAGGATAAATATATCGAATCAGTGGCCGTAAATGCTGACTACTACAAGGATCCGGAACTCAACGAACTTGCAAACAAGTATGCCAACGAGCACTACACTATCTTCGATCTTGCCAAGGATAAAGAAGAAGCCGATCCGGAAGATATCTATCAGCAGATGAAGACTAACGACTGGTTCAAGGAAGGCTTCAGCATACACTATCAGACCGGAGACAATGCCTCGGGACACTACTGCAGCATCATAGTCTTCAAAGCTTCCGAGGAGCAGATCCAGGGCTTCCTTAAGAATGAGTTCTCGATCGTCAGTTACGAACGCAGAGAGCACCATCAGGAAAAGATCTCCTTCGACGACTTCTGGAAGAAGAATGTTGATGCCGAAGGAAATGTGATCTATGAAGGTTCCTGGACAGGACCCGAACCCGACATGAAGCTCCTGCCTTCAGACAGCGCCCGTTTCATGAACTACAAGCTCACTTACGATCCTGCCGGCAAACTTGCCATCTGCGAGTTTGAAGAAGGCGGCGGAATAGGCTGAAGATCTCACTAAGTGATCCCCCGAAATAAAAAGGCCCGGCTTGTCATCTGACAGGCCGGTTTCTTATTGTAGATTGAATGATCAGAAAGATACCTGGTTCTTTCCTTCCCTCTTCGATTTGCTGACCTTGCGTTCGGCACGTGAAAGCAGATCGTTTATATCGGGATCCTTGGGATCCAAAGTTACAAGTCCGATGGAGACGGTTACCTTTTCCCTCTTGCCGTCAAGGATGATCGGATTGTTGGATACCTGGTTTACGATCTGCTTGGCAATGCCGAGGGCCGCCATCTTGTCCCTGTCGGGAAGGACAGCCGCAAACTCATCTCCGCCGATCCTGAAGCAGGTATCCTGCTTCTTGGTGTTGACGAGCAAAATCTCCGCGATCGATCTTAATACGGTATCACCGTTCTGCTGACCGTACTGGTCGTTGATATATGTCATGTCATCAACATCCAGAAGGATAAGCGAGAAGGTGCTTCCGTCGTTGCGCTCTTCGTAGAGACCCGTGAGGTTTTCGAGCTTCTCGTAGAAATGTCTCCTGTTATAAAGGCCCGACAGATCATCGACGCGGGCAAGGAGCTGCATCTTCTGATAGGACCTCTCAAGCTCTTTCTCGAGAGTCTTGATCTCCGTTATGTCTTTGGTGGAGCCCCATGTGCCGATGATCTCGCCGTTTTCATCGAAGAGAGGATATTTGGATGCAAGATAATATCTGACATTATCTTCATCGATATTCAGTTCTTCTTCTATATTCAGGATCGGCTGGCCTGACGCTATTATCGCCATCTCGGTCTCGCGTGCAGCCTGGGCAAAGTCCTTGGGGAAGAAGTCGAAGTCCGTCTTGCCGAAGAGATCCTCGGGACTGTCAACGCCGAGCTGCCTTGCATGTCTTGCGCTGTTCCAGATAAACCTGGAGTCCTTATCCTTGAAATAGACCGTATCTTCGTTATATTTTCTTATCGTCTCAAGACAGATCTTATCCAGTTCCTGTCTGTTTTCGGGATCGGTATAGTCTTTCATCTTTCTAACTCCTGATCTTCGCAATGGCTGCCGTGACTTGCCCTACATTTTAACTTATATCTCTTCTCTTTACCAACATGTAACTGGCGAGGCAGGCTAAGCCTCCGTATATAAGCGAACAGAGGAAGGTCCTGGTAAAGATCCAGGATGACGAATCAAATCTTAAGTCAACGAGGTTCATCGTTATCATCATGTGGGACAGGCTGAAGTCAGCAGGGATATTGTCATTTTTATACTTAAGCCACATGTCGGCAAACTGGATGATATAAGAGACCGTTCCCATGGAAAAGAGGATCCCGAAAGTGATCCCTGCCGAACGGCTCCTCAAGAAGACGGTAACTGCTGCAACGACCAACGCAAATGAGAATATCAAAAGATAAGTTGCCAAAAAATACAGGAAGAACTTGGGACTTAATCCCGGATCGAATGTCCTTGCCCAGACAGTGGATGAGAAAGCGCTGATGAGCCAGATCCATATGTGCATGACAAGGACATATGCGCCCATGGCTATGGCTTTACCTGCAAGACCCTTCCATCTCTTGTCATTGATCAGGGTATAGTTGCGGGCCATTCCGAAAGCATAATCGGATCCGAAGAACAAGCCCGCAAAGATCGCAAGGAACATCAGCTCGTTCATGGTGCTGACATTGTAGCGGAAAACATCCGAAGCCGTGGAATCGTAATACATTCCCTCTCCCACGATGTCGATATCCTCTTCGTAGTATGAAGCATTCGTGCTCTTTTCATAAGCTGATGCAACCTGGGCGATTCCTCCTTCTTTGAAGAATTTGTCTATCGCGCTGTTGACATCCATAG
>JAIKVV010000101.1 GCA_024685385.1 Saccharofermentans sp.
TTGATCCTTAACAAAGGTGATAGTTTTTACTTTCTCGATGGTTATGATTGGACAGATGAAAGATGGAATAAAATACATAACGGGAATTGGTAGTTTAATGTTTGTATCTTTTTGCATTTTTTGTTTTATAATAAACTCATAATTTTCTCATGGAGGTGTTTGTATGACTTTTGAAGAATTAATGGACTATGCGATTTCCCGTAACTGTTCCGATGTTCATATTACGCAAGGTACAAACCTTGCTGTAAGACGTTTTGGTGTGCTTCATATCCTTGATGAACGCCCGACAGCAGAAGAAGCGGAAGCTATGATCTACACCATCCTTACCCCTGATGAGATCAAGCTTGTCGAGTCAGGTAAAGACGTTGACGTAGGACGCATGATCGATAACGGCATCAGAGTAAGAGCCAATGTTTACCATCAGCGTAATAACCTTGCATGCAGCATCCGCCTCCTCATGGCTGAGATCCCTGAGTTTGAAGATCTGGGACTTCCCGAAGTAATCAAGACTCTTGCTACTGCAAACAACGGTATCATCCTCGTAACAGGTCCTACGGGTTCAGGTAAGACGACAACTCTTTCCGCTATCGTTGACTACATCAACAAGAACGAAGCAAAGCACGTCATTACGGTAGAAGATCCTATCGAATACATCTATCCTCACAACCGTGCCATGATCCATCAGCGTGAGCTTGGAAGAGACGTAGAGTCATTTGCTTATGCTCTGCATTCAGCTCTCCGTGAAGATCCTGATATCATTCTCGTTGGTGAGATGCGTGATTTCGAGACTATCTCCGCCGCCATCACGGCTGCCGAGACAGGACACCTTGTTCTTTCAACACTGCATACACAGAGCGCAGCACAGACGATCAACAGGATCATCGACGGATCTCCTATCGATATGCAGGCTACGATCCGTTCCCAGTTTGCCGCAAGTATCCGCGGTGTTATCTCGCAGCAGCTCCTGCCTACGGCTGACGGTAACGGACGTGTTCTCACGACAGAGATCATGGTTGGTACGAATGCCATCAAGAGCCTTATCCTTGAGGATAAGATCCAGATGATCCCCGGTGCCATCCAGTCTGCTGCTCAGCAGGGCATGCATACGCTTAACACGGATCTGCAGAAGCTTTATCAGATGGGTTATATCTCGAGACAGACTGCAATCGATGCAGCATATGATCCTAATGATCTGAAGAAAGCATTGGGCATGACGAATTACGGTTACTGATACCGTCTTTTAACCCGAAACATTGCCCCGGTGAGAAAGATCTCACCGGGGTTTTTATTTTTTTCGGGAATACGCTTGACAGTTCCAGACTATCGTAGTAGTATAGACTACAAGAGTAGTCTGGAGGTGCAATATGCAGGAAAAACTTTTCGACAGTGAAGCAAAGGTAATGGAGATCTTGTGGGAGAAAGGGACACTTTCCGCCAAGGAGATCAGCCTCATTGCTTCAGAGTCCATAGGCTGGAATAAGAATACGACTTACACGATCATCAAGAAGCTGGAAGCCAAGGGTTTCATAAGACGTGACGAACCCGGCTTCATGTGTACTCCTCTGGTATCGCGTGAGGAGATCCAAAAGAACGAAGCATCGACGTTGTTGAACAAGCTTTTCGGAGGATCAAGAAAAGCGCTGTTCTCGGCTCTGTTGGAAGACGAGAAACTCTCGGATAAAGAGATACAGGAATTAAAGGATCTTATCGACAGAAGGTGAGCTTATGATAGGGCAGATCTGTTACTGGATTTTCAATATGAGCATCGTCGCATCCTTCATGGGACTGATCGTTCTTGCATTAAGAAAGATCAGACTGATACCTCACAGGGTGTCAGTCTTCCTCTGGCTGATCCCTTTCTTCAGGATGACGATCCCCTTGGGCTTGAATAATCCATACAGCCTGATGTCTCTGATATCAAGGTTTACGACGAAGACCGTTACGGTATATGATCCGGGATACGACATAGCACTGTCCGCAACAAATACCCTGATGGCAGCTGACAGTTATTTCCCGATGACATATAAGATCGACATCTTAAGGCCCGTTTTTGCGGTCGCGGGAACCGTCTGGATAACAATTGCTCTGGCCATTCTTATAGCATTGACTGTCATCTATATAACGACAAAAAGGGAGATAAAGGATGCGGAAAATCTTAAGGATAACATCTGCCTTTCGTCAAAGGTCACGAGCCCTGCAGTTTACGGGATAATAAGGCCCGGGATAGTGCTTCCTTCATCGTATAAAGATAAGGAGCTTGAATATATCGTAAGACATGAGAAGACACATATCAGGCGTCTCGATAATCTCTGGAGGATACTGGGATTCATAACGGCAGCGATCCATTGGTTTAATCCATTGTCATGGATCTTCCTGAAGATATTCCTTACTGATCTGGAACTTGCCTGTGATGAGATGGCTGTTGCGGGATATGATGCGCAGGAACGAAAAGAATATGCAAGAACATTATTATCATGCTCGGAGAGCAAGAGCATGCTGGTGTCGGCTTTCGGAGGAGCCAAGGTGCGTACCAGGATAGAAAACGTACTCTCATACAAAAGGATGACATGGTTTGCTGCAGCAGGATTTACTGTGCTTATCGTTATCATCATATACACATTGATCACAAATGCGGGATAAGGAAAGGAGATCTGAAAATGAAGATCAGAGCATTGATCATGGTCTTGCTGCTGATGCTGTCTTTTACGGCATGCAGCGTGGTAAGAGGCGAAGAAATGGCACCCTCACAAGGAGCTGAACAGGAAGAAGGAGACAGGAGTCTTGAGGAACTTAAGAAAGCATATCCGGAGTATTTCGAGATGTCTGCTTTCAAAGGGATCGAGGTCTATGTCTGGGAGATGGCCGAAGGATATTTTAGATGCGGCATGATGAGCGGAACTGACCGCAACAAGACCGAAGAAGAGATATGGGATCTTGCAACAAGATCGCTTTCGGTAAATGAAGCAAAAAAGATCATCAAGGCTCTTCATCTCGAGGAGGAATATCTGATAGTGATCCCCGTCAATCAGCCTGTCTCAAGTTATATGTATGAGATAGATGACGACTACTGCAGGAAAGCAAGGGAACTGTTTAAAGATGCAGCCGTCAAAGGCGTTATCTGAACAGGATCCCGGCAATGGAAAGGAGATATGAAAATGAGAAAGATAAAGGCATTATTGTTGGTCTTATCCGCGCTTCTTATATTGACATCATGCGCGGGAATAAAGGACGGATCGGGAAAGCAGGCTGATATGGACAAGATATTCAATACCGTATGTTCTGCAGATGAGGCTTTGGCCCTTGCGAAAAGTTCGGGCGTGGTAGTAATCGAAGAACGGGGATGTACATCAGGCAAGGAGATCTGGAACGATTTTTATAAGAAAGCATCGGAAGGAAAACCGGCATCCGTTCTCTGCGCTCATTACTACATTCTTGATAAGGATTATGTGAGCGAAGAACTTTATGAACAGGAAAAGGATCTTTATCCCCGGCTGTTCTTTTATATGCTTAAGTTTGACGGCAAGAAATACAGCATCGATATACGCATGAGCACTTCCGAAAAATCAGACGGACAGGATATATACGATTGTCTGAATCACTACACGGGTGATGCACCGACTTCTGATGCACTGTATGAAAGATACGATTACTATGTCCTGACTGACGATCCGAATGTCACATGGGACGAGATCACAAGAAGCATGTTAGATTCTTCAACTCCCGAATACATAAGACATTGTACGGTATATGACGACTTCGAAGGATGGAAAGGGAAATGACAGATAGCCGGAATTTATGATCCGGAAAGCCCCTTCGGGGGCTTTTTTCTGTCCTGCCGGCGGCAAGATTGAAAAACAGTCCTGAGCACTATATAATGATTCCGGGGGTAATCTATCCTT